>NZ_JBGCUC010000008.1:0-252191 GCF_043420595.1 Erwinia plantamica | reverse complement strand
TGGAGCGGGAAACGAGACTCGAACTCGCGACCCCGACCTTGGCAAGGTCGTGCTCTACCAACTGAGCTATTCCCGCTCTGCGTATCAGGTAAAAACTCTTCCTGTACGGGGAGCGCATTATACGAGAAATGAGAATCGCCGCAAGCCTGCAACGCCACTTTTTTTCGCTTTGCCGCCTGATTGCTGACAAAACCAGCATAACGCTAATTTTGTCAGCGCTTCGCTCCTAGAGTTGGATAAAATGCTCGCGGTACCAGGCCAGCTCGGCAACCGACTCCCGAATATCATCCATCGCCTGGTGCGTGCCCTGCTTTTTAAAACCGGCAAGGATTTCCGGCTTCCAACGGCGCGCCAGCTCTTTCAGCGTGCTGACGTCCAGATAGCGATAGTGGAAGTAGGCCTCCAGCTCCGGCATATATTTAAACAGGAAGCGACGATCCTGAGCGATGCTGTTGCCGCAGATTGGGGAACTGTTCTCCGGCACCCACTTTTTCAGGAACGCCAGCGTCGCCTGCTCGGCGGCGCGATCGTCGTACTGACTCGCTTTCACTCGCTCCACCAGCCCGCTGTTGGTATGGGTGTTCACGTTCCACTCATCCATCAGCGCCAGCTGCGCATCGGACTGATGGACGGCGAACACCGGTCCTTCCGCAAGGATATTCAGATCGGAATCGGTCACCAGCGTGGCGATTTCGATAATACGATCCTGTTCCGGGTCCAGGCCGGTCATTTCAAGGTCAATCCAGATCAGATTACTGGCATTTACTGTCATAGGGTTTCTCGCCGTGGCTTATATCATCAAACGTTAGGGTGTATCATAAACGTTTTGCCCTGTCAGGGCGAAGCTAAGCCTGTGAGGAAGCGTGAGCAAGAACAAACTGTCTAAAGGTCAGCAACGTCGCGTCAGTGCCAACCATGAGCGCCGTCTGAAGCAGCGCGCCGACAAGCCGGAGCCGGATGATAGCCTGTTTGGTGAAGCGCGCGACGGCGTGGTGATCAGTCGTTTCGGGATGCACGCCGACGTGGAAGATGCGGACGGCAGCGTCCACCGCTGTAATATTCGCCGCACCCTTCGTTCGCTGGTGACCGGCGACCGCGTACTCTGGCGGCCCGGCGTGCAGAGCGCCAAAGGCATTGTGGAAGCGGTGCACGAGCGCACCTCGGTACTGACCCGTCCTGACTTCTACGACGGCGTAAAGCCGATTGCCGCCAATATCAATCAAATCGTTATCGTCTCGGCCATTCTGCCGGAGCTGTCGCTGAATATTATCGACCGCTATCTGGTGGCCAGCGAAACGCTGGATATCGAGCCGCTGCTGGTGCTGAATAAAACGGATCTGCTGGATGACGAAGGCATGGCCTTTGTACAGGAGCAGATGACTATTTACCGCAACATCGGCTATCGCGTCGTGATGGTCTCCAGCCATCGCAAGCAGGGCCTGAGCGAACTGGAAGCCGCGCTGGTTGATCGCGTCAGCATTTTCGCCGGCCAGTCGGGCGTAGGGAAATCCAGCCTGCTTAATGCGCTGCTGGGGCTGGACTCTGCGGCAGAGATCCTCACCAACGACGTTTCCGACGTCTCCGGTCTTGGTCAGCACACCACTACCGCAGCCCGTCTTTACCACTTCCCTAACGGCGGTGACGTTATCGACTCGCCGGGCGTGCGCGAATTCGGTTTATGGCATCTGGAGCCGGAACAAATCACCCGCGGATTTGTCGAATTCCGTGAGTTTTTAGGTCACTGCAAATTCCGTGATTGCAAGCATGACACCGATCCGGGCTGCGCTATCCGCGAAGCGGTAGAACGCGGCGATATCGACGAGTCGCGTTTTGCCAACTACCACCGAATTCTGGACAGCATGTCGGATATGCAGCTAAAAACGCGACGCAGTTTTTCTGAAAACAGCGACTGAGATCCGCGCGGCGGGCGTCGTAGCCTGAATGCACGGACGCTGTTACAATCCGCACCCTTAATTATTTCAGAAAGCCAGGAGGCTATTGTGTTGGATCGTCTGAAGCTCGGCCTGAATGCTGTTTTGCCGAAAAAAGGCCTTACTGAACTGGCCGGTTGGGGCGCAGGCAAGCGCGCCGGCTGGCTGACTAAAGCCGTTATCGATATTTTTGTCTGGTTCTACAAAGTTGATATGAAAGAGGCGCAGAAGCCCGATACCGCCAGCTACCGGACCTTTAACGATTTCTTCGTGCGTCCGCTGCGTGACGAGGCTCGCCCGATTGAAACCGATCCTAATCTACTGGTGCTGCCATGCGATGGCGCAATCAGCCAGCTGGGCCATATCGACGAGGATCGCATCTTCCAGGCGAAGGGCCATACCTATACCCTGGAAGCGCTGCTGGCGGGCGACGTCGCGATGACCGATATGTTCCGCAACGGCGAGTTTGTCACCACTTACCTGGCGCCGCGCGACTATCACCGCGTGCATATGCCGTGCAACGGCATCCTGCGTGAGATGATCTACGTGCCGGGCGATCTTTACTCCGTGAACCCTTTGACGGCGCAAAATATCCCTAACCTGTTTGCCCGTAACGAACGCGTTATCTGCCTGTTTGATACCGAGTTCGGCCCGATGGCGCAGATTCTGGTCGGTGCCACTATCGTCGGCAGCATCGAAACCGTCTGGGCGGGCACGGTAACGCCGCCGCGCGAAGGCGTGATCAAGCGCTGGCGCTGGCCGGGCGCGGAAGAAGAGGGATCGGTAGTGCTGCTGAAAGGCCAGGAAATGGGCCGCTTTAAGCTGGGATCGACCGTTATCAACCTGTTCGCCGAAGGTAAAGTGAAACTGGCGGAAAGCCTGACGCCGGAAACCACCACGCGTCTGGGCCAGCCGCTGGCTATCGCGCTGCAAAAAACCAGTGCTGAAGAAGTCTTACATCACCCATAGCAGAGACGTATGTTACGCCTGATAGTTATTCTTTTCGTGGGCTGGACGCTGCTCCAGCCCGCCTGGGCCGCCAGCGCCCCCGACGCTGCGCAGATTAAACAGGCCCTGGAAGAGGCGAAGTCCAGTCAGGACACGCCCAATCAGGCGGAAATCGTGGATGCGCTTCAGTCAGCGCTAAACTGGATCGATGACCAACAAAAGTCGCAGGCCAACGCCAGCGACTATCAGCAGGTTATTGACGATTTTCCCCGCCTTTCCCGCGAATTACGCCAGCAGCTGGTCGTGCTGGGCGACAGCAGCAAAACGGTGAGCGCTACCATGACGGCGGCGGAGCTGGATCAGGAGATCCTGCAGATCAGCAGCCAGCTGCTGGAAGAAGGCCGCCAGGCGCAGCAGGAGCAGGATCGCGCCAGGGAAATCAGCGACTCTCTGGCCCAGCTGCCGCAGCAGCAAACCGACGCCCGACGCGCGCTGAATGAGATTGAACGGCGCCTTCAGGCTCAGCCCACCCCCACCACGCCGCTCGCTCAGGCACAGCTCTCCGCTCGCCAGGCAGAGTCGGCAGCGCGCAAAGCCCGCGTCGATGAGCTGGAGCTGGCGCAGCTGTCGGCCAACAACCGTCAGGAGCTGGCGCGGATGCGCGGCGAGCTTCATCAGCGTAAAGCCACCCAGCTGGATGCGTATCTGCAGGCGCTGCGCAATCAGCTGAACAGCCGCCGTCAGCGCGAAGCCGAAATCGCGCTGGAAAAAACGGAACAGCTGGCGGAAAACAGCGGCGAGCTGCCGCAAAGACTCAGCGAACAGTTCCGTATTAACCGGGAGCTGTCCGCCGCGCTGAATGAACAGGCGCAGCGCATGGATCTGGTCGCCTCGCAGCAGCGTACCGCCGTTAATCAAACTATTCAGGTTCGCCAGGCGCTGAGCACTATCCGCGAGCAGTCGCAGTGGCTCGGCGTCTCCACGGTGCTGGGTGAAGCCCTGCGCGCGCAGGTGGCTCGCCTGCCGGAAATGCCCAAACCGCAGCAGCTGGATAACGATATGGCCCAGCTGCGCGTCCAGCGGCTGCGCTATGAAGATCTGCTGGAGCGCCAGCAGCAGCTGCGTCAGCTCCGCCAGGATGACGGCACGCCGCTAACCAGCGAGCAGCGCCGTATCCTCGACGCCCAGCTGAAAACCCAGCGCGAGCTGATTGGCTCGCTGCTTTCCGGCAGCGACAACCTGATCCTGGAAGTGACCAAGCTTAAAGTCGCCAACGGCCAGCTTGAGGACGCGCTGCGGGAGATCAAAGAGGCGACGCACCGCTATCTGTTCTGGACGGCGGATGTCGGCGCGCTGCATCTCGACTTCCCGCTGCTGCTGATGCGCGATCTACGCAATCTGCTGTCGCTGAATACGCTGGGCCAGCTGGGCGGCGCGCTGGTGATGATGTTTACCAACCGGGAAACCGTGCTGCCCATTATCGGTGCGGTTTTGCTGGTAGGCTTCAGCCTGAGTTCGCGCCGACACTATCGTGATTTCCTGGACCGTTCCGCCAGTAAGGTGGGCAAAGTCACTCAGGATCGCTTTGGGCTGACCATGCGCACCGTGTTCTGGTCGATTCTGGTGGCGCTGCCGCTGCCGGTGCTGTGGATGGCGCTGGGCTACGGTTTGCAGCACGCCTGGCCCTACCCCGTCGCCGTGGCGATTGGCGACGGCATCACCGCCACCGTGCCGCTGCTGTGGGCCTTTATGATCAGCGCGGGCTTTGCCCGCTCTAAAGGATTGTTTATCGTCCACTTCCGCTGGCAGCAGAATCGGGTGGCGCGCGCGATGCGCTTCTATACGCTCTGCATCGGCTTTGTGGTGCCGCTGATTATGCTGCTGATAGGCTTTGATAACCTGGACGAGCGCCATTTCTCCGCCACGCTGGGCCGCCTCTGCTTTATCCTGATCTGCGGCGCGTTGAGCCTGGTGACCATCAGCCTGAAACGCGCGGGCATTCCTCTTTACCTGGATAAAGAGGGCAACGGCGAAAACTTTATCAGCAATATCTTGTGGAACATGATGATCTGCATTCCGCTGATCGCCGCGCTGGCTTCCTGCATCGGCTATCTGGCCACCGCGCAGGCGCTGCTGGCCAGGGTGGAAACCTCGCTGGCTATCTGGTTCCTGCTGCTGATTATCTATCACATTATTCGCCGCTGGATGCTTATTCAGCGTCGCCGCATCGCTTTCGATCGCGCGCGCAACCGACGGGCGGAAATACTGGCCCAGCGCGCCAAAGGTGAAGAGGAAACCACGGCTACGCAAAGCACGGAAACGGAAGTCGACGAGCCGGTTATCGATCTGGACGCCATCAGCGCCCAGTCGCTGCGGCTGGTACGCTCCATCCTGACGCTGATTGCGCTGGTGTCGGTTATTGTGCTTTGGTCAGAGATCCATTCGGCGTTCGGCTTTCTGGAGAACATCAGGCTGTGGGATGCCAGCACCACGGTGCAGGGCGTGGAAAGCCTGGAGCCGATCACGCTCGGCTCGGTGCTGATTGCGATCCTGGTGCTGATTATTACCACGCAGCTGGTGCGTAATATGCCGGCGCTGCTTGAGCTGGCGCTGCTCCAGCACCTTAATCTGACGCCCGGTACCGGTTATGCCATCACCACGCTGACCAAATACACGCTGATTCTGGTTGGCGGCCTGGCCGGGTTCTCAATGATCGGCATCGACTGGTCGAAGCTGCAATGGCTGGTGGCGGCGCTGGGCGTGGGGCTGGGCTTTGGATTACAGGAAATTTTCGCCAACTTTATTTCCGGCCTGATTATCCTGTTTGAAAAGCCGATCCGCATCGGCGATACCGTTACCATTCGCGATCTGACCGGCAGCATTACGCGGATTAACACGCGCGCGACGACAATCACCGACTGGGATCGCAAAGAGATTATCGTGCCGAATAAGGCCTTTATTACCGAGCAGTTTATTAACTGGTCGCTCTCCGATTCGGTTACGCGCGTGGTGCTGACTATTCCTGCGGCGGCGGAAGCCAACAGCGAAGAGGTAACCAACGTGCTGCTGACCGCCGCGCAGCGCTGTCAGTACGTGCTCGACACGCCGCCGCCGGAAGCGTTCCTGGTGGATTTGCAGCAGGGCATTCAGCTGTTTGAGCTGCGCATTCACGCGGCGGAGATGGGCCACAGGATGCCGCTGCGCCACGAGCTGCATCAGCTTATTTTGCAGGGCTATCACGAGCACGGGCTGGAGATGCCTTTCCCACCGTTCCAGGTGCGTATGGAAACCATCGGGCGCAAAACGCCGGTCAACAACGGCGTGCCGGCGGCCAGAACGTATAAATCAGGCGGGCTGTAGACGCAGAACGGCTAAATCAGGCGGGCTGTTAATACAGGCCAGAACGGTTAAATCAGGCGGGCTGTAGACGCAGGCCAGGGCGCAATCCCTGGCCTTTTTTCTGGCGACTTAACAGCGGTCGACGGAGAACGCGATCACTTCGCTCAGCTGCGACGCCTTAAGCGCCAGCATCACAATGCGATCCACGCCCAGCGCCACGCCGGAGCATTCCGGCATGCCGTGCGCCAGCGCGTCCAGCAGATTAGTGTCAATCGGCTGCTGCGGCAGGCCAAGCGCGGCCCGCTTGCGGTTATCCTGCTCAAAACGCTGGCGCTGCTCGCGGCTGTCGGTCAGCTCACGGAAGCCGTTGGCCAGCTCAATGCCTTTGAAATAGACCTCGAAGCGTTCCGCCACGCGGTGATCTTCAGTGCTGATCTCCGCCAGCGCCGCCTGGCTGGCCGGGAAATGGTACACAAACGCCGGTTTCTCTTTGCCGATTTGCGGCTCCACGCCCGTGACAAACAGCAGCTGCAGCAGCGTGTCGCGGTCTTCCTCGCGGTTAGCCAAATCGCCCACGCCCAGCTTTTCCGCCACTTCACGCATTTGCGCTTTATCTGCCGACAGCGGATCCATCTCCAGATGACGCAGAAAAGCCTGCTGATAGGAGAGCGTTTCCGCAGGCGCGCACTCCAGCACCTGCTGTAGCAGATCGTCCACCTCGTTCATCAGCCGGTACATATCGTAATGCGGCCGATACCACTCCAGCATGGTGAACTCAGGGTTGTGATGGCGTCCCGCTTCCTCATTACGGAAGCAGCGGCAAAGCTGGAAAATCGGCCCGCTGCCCGCTGCCAGCAGCCGCTTCATATGGTATTCCGGGCTGGTCATCAGGTAGAGATCCAGCCCCTGCGCCGCACCCGGCCCGACAAAACGCGTCTGAAAAGGAAACAGGTGGATGTCGGTTACGGTTGCCTGGCTCATCGCCGGGGTTTCCACTTCCAGCACCCCACGATCGGCAAAGAAACGCCGGATTTCAGCCATTATCGCTGCCCGTTTTAACAAGTTGGTGACGGGCGCGCTCGGCTGCCAGCTGGCCGTATCGCTCATAGTTTGTACTCCTCAGGGATCAGGGTGAAGCAGTCTACCCGAGGCGCTTCGTACAAACAAACCTGCGCCGGTAAAAAAAACGCGCGCCCGATACAGCGTCCACTGCGGAAAACGTTAACCCCTTAACATTATTGCCGTCATTTTTTCACCTGTTTGCCTGAGCATATCAATTTTACCCGCTACCGCCGGTTTTATACTGCTGTCTCCGTTAACCGAGGGTATCCCCTCATCCTTTCTATAACGGCCTGACAGGGAGAATATCGTGCAAACTTTTACTGCCGATCTGGTGATTGTCGGCGCGGGCGGTGCCGGGCTGCGGGCGGCCATCGCCGCTGCGGAGGCCCACCCCACGCTTTCCATTGCGCTGGTTTCAAAAGTCTATCCCATGCGCAGCCATACCGTCGCCGCTGAAGGCGGTTCCGCCGCCGTCACGCAGGCGCATGACAGCTTCGATCTGCATTTTCAGGATACCGTTTCCGGCGGCGACTGGCTGTGCGAACAGGATGTGGTGGACTACTTCGTGCAGCACTGCCCGCAGGAGATGGCCCAGCTGGAGATCTGGGGCTGCCCCTGGAGCCGTCGTGAAGATGGCTCGGTCAACGTGCGCCGCTTCGGCGGCATGAAAATCGAGCGCACCTGGTTCGCCGCCGACAAGACCGGCTTCCATATGCTGCATACGCTGTTTCAGACCTCGCTGAAATATCCGCAGATTACTCGCTTCGATGAGCATTTCGTTCTCGATCTGCTGGTGGATAACGGCGAGGCGCGTGGGCTGGTTGCCATGAACATGATGGAAGGCGCGCTGATAAAAATTCTGGCGAAATCGGTGGTGCTGGCAACCGGCGGCGCGGGGCGCGTCTATCGCTATAACACCAACGGCGGCATCGTTACGGGCGACGGCATGGGAATGGCGCTGCGTCACGGCGTGGCGCTGCGGGACATGGAGTTTGTGCAGTATCACCCGACCGGACTGCCCGGCTCCGGTATCCTGATGACCGAAGGCTGTCGCGGCGAGGGCGGCATCCTGGTTAATAAAGACGGCTATCGCTATCTGCAGGATTACGGTATGGGGCCGGAAACGCCGCTCGGCCAGCCCAAAAACAAATATATGGAGCTGGGGCCGCGCGACAAGGTGTCGCAGGCTTTCTGGCATGAGTCGCAGAAAGGCCGCACCATTCATACGCCGCGCGGCGAGGTCGTCCATCTCGATTTGCGCCATCTGGGCGAGAAAAAACTGCTGGAGCGGCTGCCGTTTATCTGCGAGCTGAGCAAAGCCTACGTCGGCGTCGATCCCGTTACCAGCCCTATCCCTATCCGTCCGACGGCGCACTACACCATGGGCGGTATCGCTACGGACGCCAGCTGTGAAACCACTATTCGTGGGCTGTTTGCCGTGGGCGAATGCTCGTCGGTGGGCCTGCACGGCGCTAACCGGCTGGGATCGAATTCGCTGGCGGAACTGGTAGTGTTTGGCCGTCTGGCCGGTGAAAACGCCGCCGTCAGGGCGCTGGAAAATCGTAACTTCGCCACCGCCGCGCTGGACGCCCAGGCCCGCGACTGCGAGCAGCGGCTGAAGGCGCTGGTTAATCAGCCCGGCGACGAGCGCTGGTCGACGCTGCGCGATGAAATGGGCATGACGATGGAGGAAGGCTGCGGTATCTACCGCACACCGGAACTGATGCAGCAGACTATCGACAAGCTGGCGGAGCTGAAAGCGCGCTTCGGCCGCGTGCGCATCCGCGACAGTTCCAGCGTCTTCAACACCGAACTGCTCTATGCCATTGAGCTGGAGCACGGGCTGAACGTGGCGGAATGTATGGCGCACGCGGCTTTCGCGCGTAAAGAGTCGCGCGGCGCACACCAGCGTCTGGATGAGGGCTGCCGCGAGCGCGACGACGAGCGTTTTTTGCAGCACTCGCTGAGCTTTTTCAACGCGCAGGGCGCGCCGACCATCGCCTGGGGCGACGTCGTGATTACCCGGCTGCCGCCGGCGAAACGCGTTTACGGCGCGGAATCAGAACATAAGGAGGCGCAAAATGGCTGACCAGGCGCATTGCAACATTGCCATCCAACGCTATAACCCGGAAACGGATAAGGCACCTTACTTTGTCACCTACCCGGTTCCCTGGGACGAGCAAACCTCGCTGCTGGACGCGTTGGGATATATCAAAGACAACCTGGCCGGCGATCTGTCCTTTCGCTGGTCATGTCGCATGGCTATCTGCGGCTCCTGCGGCATGATGGTGGACGGCGTGCCAAAGCTCGCCTGTAAAACCTTCCTGCGCCACTATCCGCAGGGGATCCGCGTAGAGCCGCTGGCTAACTTCCCCATCGAGCGCGATCTGGTGGTGGATATGAGCCGCTTTATCGAGAGCCTGGCGGCAATCAAGCCCTGGATTATCGGCGATTCGTCGCAGGCGCAGAACGGCCCCAACCGGCAGACGCCGGCGCAAATGGCGCGCTACCACCAGTTTGCCGGCTGCATCAACTGCGGCCTGTGCTACGCCGCCTGTCCGCAGTTCGGGCTTAACCCGGAATTTATCGGCCCGGCCGCTATTACGCTGGCCCACCGCTACAACCTCGATAGCCGCGACAAAGGCAAACGCGCGCGAATGCCGCAGCTGAACGGCGATAACGGCGTCTGGCCCTGCACTTTTGTTGGCTTCTGCTCGGAGGTCTGCCCGAAACATGTCGATCCGGCCGCCGCTATCCAGCAGAGCAAAGTGGAAAGCGCCAAAGACTATCTGATCGCCAGCCTCAGGCCACAATAAGGAGTTGCCAGATGAGTTCTAAACGCAATGCTTATCACCGCCCGGTTACAGCCGACTGGTGGCGAAAAACGGGTTTCTATCGCTTCTATATGCTGCGCGAAGGCACGGCGCTTCCGGCGCTCTTGTTTAGCGTAGAGCTGATTTTCGGGCTGTACGCGCTAAAGCACGGAGCGGAAAGCTGGGCAGCCTTCGTGAATTTTCTACAGCATCCCGTGCTGCTGCTGTTGAACCTGATTGCGCTGGCCGCGGCGCTGCTGCACAGCAAAACCTGGTTTGAGCTGGCGCCTAAGGCGTCGATTATCGTTATTGGCGACAAGAAGCTGTCGTCCGGGCCGATTGTTAAAAGCCTGTGGCTGGCGATGGCGCTGATTAGCCTTGCCATGCTGGCCGCTGTTCTGCTGGTAAGGGAGGGATAATGAAAAATAAAAACCGTTCTGACGAGCCGTTGTTCTGGGGCATGTTTGGCGCGGGCGGCATGTGGGCCGCGCTGGTGTCGCCCGTTGTGGTGCTGCTGGCGGGTATCATGATGCCGCTGGGACTGGGCGCGCCGTCGGCCTTCAGCTTTGAGCGCATCCTTGGCTTTGCGCAAAGCTGGCCGGGCCGCCTCTTCCTTTTTCTGGCTATCGTGCTGCCGCTCTGGTGCGCGGTGCATCGGCTGCACCACATGACGCACGACCTGAAAATTCATCTTCCCGCCAGCAAATGGATTTTCTATGGCCTGGCCGCCATTTTAAGCATCGTCACCGCGATTGGCGTACTGACGCTTTGATAACCGGGCGGCTTCGGGCCGCCTGCGCAAAATGGCCTATACTTAAGCAGTTCAAACGCAAAGGAATCGCTTATGTCTCTCTGGAAAATGCTGGCCGCAGGCGCCGGCGCCCTTCTCTCTGTCGCCTGTACCACCACGCCGCCGAAAGGCGTCACGCCCATCGAAGGCTTCAACGCCGACCTTTATCTGGGCAGCTGGTATGAAATCGCCCGTCTGGATCACCGTTTCGAACGCGGCCTGGATCACGTGACCGCCACCTACAGCAAGCGCGACGACGGCGGGCTGAAGGTGATTAACCGCGGCTTTAACGTCAAAAAACAGCGCTGGCAGGAAAGCATCGGCAAAGCCTACTTTACCGGTTCGCCAAGCCAGGCGGCGCTGAAAGTCTCCTTCTTCGGGCCTTTTTATGGCGGCTACAACGTGATCGCGCTGGATAAAGACTATCAGCACGCGCTGGTCTGCGGGCCAAACAGAAACTATCTGTGGATTTTATCGCGCACGCCGCAGCTCGACGGCAAGGTAAAAGAAGAGCTGACGGCGAAGGCGCGTCAGGCCGGTTTTGACGTGAACAAGCTGATTTGGGTGAAGCAGGATTAATACCCTGTGAAGGCTGAAAACAAGAAGGCCGGTGTGCAAACACCGGCCTCTCTTTTACTGAGCGCTTCGCTGGATCGCTCGTCCGCCTGCGGACACGTCTTCGCCTACCCCACGGGTGGTATTACAGGCGGTAAGCGCAGAAGAGAGCACCAGAACGGAAAAGATCGCGACAATACTTTTCTTTAACATAACCAGTTCCTTTTAATTAGAAGTAAAGTACAGCGTGTTAAGCATAGTCGTAATTTCGCGAATGCGTCTGGCGAGGCGGAAAGGAAGACGGGAACTCAGCTGACAGCGTGTGAGATGACGCCGCCCGGGTGCCGGGCGTCTTTACCGAAGCCGTGGAAAATATTGCGCTCAGCGCGCAGGCCGTTAGAGTGACAGCAATAAAAGAGGCGGTTTATGGGGCGGGAAAAAATAAGGGCCCGCGCAGGCAGGCCCATACCACTTATTTTACGCGAGAAACGTATTCGCCCGAACGGGTGTCTACTTTAATCACTTCGCCAATCTGTACGAACAGAGGCACTTTCACTACCGCGCCGGTAGAAAGTTTGGCTGGCTTGCCGCCGGTACCGGCAGTATCGCCTTTCAGGCCGGGATCGGTATCCACGATCTCCAGCTCAACGAAGTTTGGCGGCAGAACCTGAATCGGCTTGCCGTTCCACAGCGTCACGATACACTCTGCGTTGTCCAGCAGCCATTTTGCCGCGTCGCCAACGGTCTTCTCTTCGACAGGGTGCTGTTCGAAGGTTTCCGGGTGCATAAAGTGGTAGAACTCGCCGTCGTTGTACAGGTAGTTCAGGTTGGTATCTACTACATCTGCGCCTTCGGCGGAGTCGGTAGACTTAAAGGTCTTCTCAACGCGAGTGCCGGTCAGCAGACGACGCATTTTCACACGTGCGAACGCCTGGCCTTTACCTGGCTTAACAAACTCGCTGGATTCGACGGCATAAGGCTCGCCTTCGAACATGATTTTAAGACCGGGACGGAAATCGTTGCTAGAATAAGTCGCCATAAAGGCCCTCTACAATTTAATACTGGTACTTAGCCAAAAAAATGGCACACATTGTAACCCTAAATACCCCTTCGCGAGAAGAATGGTTGCATCAACTTGCAGATGTAATCACCGACCCTGATGAATTATTACAGCTTTTAGGCCTTGATTCACATCCTGAGCTTCGGGGCGGCGCCAACGCGCGCCGTCTTTTTGCTCTGCGCGTGCCGCGCGCTTTTGCGGCAAGAATGCAAAAGGGCGATCCACAGGATCCGCTGCTGCTCCAGGTGATCACCCAAAGCCAGGAGTTTATCGATGCGCCAGGTTACAGTACCGATCCGCTCGACGAGCAAAGCAGCGTAGTGCCGGGTCTGTTACATAAATATCATAATCGCGCGCTGCTGTTGGTGAAAGGCGGCTGCGCCGTCAACTGCCGTTACTGCTTCCGCCGTCATTTTCCCTATTCGGATAACCAGGGCAACAAGCGCAACTGGCAGCAGGCGCTGGAGTATATCCGACAGCAGCCGCAACTGGATGAAATAATTTTCTCCGGCGGCGATCCGCTGATGGCGAAAGACAGCGAGCTGGCGTGGCTGATAACCGAGCTGGAGCAGATCCCGCACGTGAAAAGGCTGCGTATCCACACTCGTTTGCCGGTGGTTATCCCTGCGCGTATCACGGCTGCGCTTTGCCAGCGGCTGGCAGAGACACGGCTGCAAACGCTGCTGGTCACCCATATCAATCACGCGCGCGAGATTGACGACGAGCTGCGGGAAGCCATGCGGCAGCTGAAGCGAGCGGGCGTCACGTTGCTGAACCAGAGCGTGCTGCTGCGCGGCATCAACGACAGCGCCGCCACGCTGGCGGAGCTCAGTAACGCGCTATTCGACGCCGGGATCCTGCCCTACTATCTGCACGTGCTGGATAAAGTCCAGGGCGCGGCGCACTTCTACGTTTCCGACGAGCAGGCGAGGAATATTATGCGGGAACTGCTGAGCCAGGTTTCCGGCTATATGGTGCCGAAGCTGGCAAGGGAGATTGGCGGCGAGCCAAGCAAAACGCCGCTTGATTTGCAGCTGCGTCAGCAATAAAAAAACAGGAGAAGCGGCAATCTTCTCCTGTCCGGGTAATCCGTGCTGCTAACGCCTCAGGGACACTTATAAACCTGACCGCTCATTTTGCTGTCCAGCGGCGCGAAGCTTGACCAAATGTTCTGCGTTGGGCTGGTTGCGCCGTAAATCACGTTGCCGCCCATTTCCGCCGCGCGATTGCGTAGATCGTTAGCCGCGCCGCGCAGAGAGCTGCTTTCACCGCCGCCCGCACCGCTCAGCCAGTTGCTTTGTGAGCCGGTCAGGTTGCCCAGCAGCTGACAGCTGCTTGCCGGTTGTTGGTCGGTGAAGGTGACGCGTTCACCTGCTGAACTCAGTTTGGTAGAGCTGCTACAGCCCGCCAGCAGCACCGCCGCGACAGAGAGCCCCAGCAAGACGTTAATCCGCATTTTAATCTCCATTATTATTAACAGACTCATCCGCAGATTAACATAAAATCGGCGATACGCCTGAACTTCTGCTGCGCCGATGAAAAAAAGAGTCGACGGGCATGGCAAAAGAAAGGGGAAAGCGCCTGCTTGATCATAAAATGCCAATATTAGTTTTCATAACTATCGCATTTTATATACATACCCATTGCAAGATGCCGTCGCAACCCGATGATGTTTAGGATTATTCTTTATAGCGTTGAATGCCGGTTTAATTTAATAAGAAAAGGGATGTTATTATAAATAAAATAAATCCTACCCACCACGCTTTCTCCTTTATTTCTTAAGGCATCACAATGTTTTCAACACCGGTAATAAAAAAACTGAAACTCGTTGGCACAGGGTGCAGCTTATTAATTTTAACAAATTACTTACCTCTCGCCTTTAGCGCCCCTAATATAGTCAACATTAATAACGAGCATGTTTATATTTATACGCCGCAAAGCGAAGAAACCCTTTTTAACGTTACCAATGGCGGCAGCTTAACCATCAGCAACGCGGAAGCGGGGTTTACCCCCTCGCCGCAATCGCATCTGTTTAGCGATTCAACGCTGTCGTTGAACAGCAATGCGATCTTTTCAGGCGATATAGACAGCAATAACAGCCATATTATTTTTTCTGACAGTACCTATACCGGAAATATCAGGCCGCTCTCCTCAGCCAGTCTGGGTGACATTTATATTAATGCCTCTGTCGTAAACGGCAGTATCAGGACCGGACAAAATAACCATAATAAAACGGTAACCATTAAGGACGACGTTTTTAATGGACAGGGACGAGTTTCCCCTTTATCTGTCTATAGCGGCAGCCTGATTGTTGAAAACAGTAAACTTAATAACCATAACTTTGCGGTGATGGATATCAGAAATACTGATTCCGCCATTTTGCAAAAGATTGATATCAACAGCACCAGTGATTATACGGGCGCAATGGCGATAGGCGTCACCGGCATCCTGCTTCAGGATGTCGATAACGTTGATATTATGAATTCTGTTATTACCAGCGACGGAACGGCGATCAGAATGCGTAACAGCGCTGACGACGGCGTGCTGGACAATTTGTTTATCAGCAACTCCACACTGTCGGCTAAGGCAGCCTCGGCGCTCGAAGCCGCTAACAGCGATATGATCATTTATAACTCAACGTTAAATACCGCCAGCAACGGCGATGAAATAGCCTGTTATGCGGGGAGCGCCGCCATCAACGGCTGCGGGGCGTTGCATGTGGAAGGCGCTAATGTTTTCGTCAGTCAACACTCCGTTATCAACAGCAACAACGTTGGCGTATTTATAACGGGAGAAAATAAAACCCAGTTTGACGTCAGCGACTCTTCCATCAACGCACAGAAAGCCGTTTTCAGCGTTAACCAGGGTAATGCCGCCATCGCCCTCCGCAACAATTATTCGTCAGGCTCCCCTTCTGTCACCAGTAAAGAAGGTAAGCTGCTGGAAGCGCTTAATAATAGCCAGGTGGATTTCTCACTCTATAACATTTATGCCAGGGGTGATATTTTTGCGGATGACAGCAGCCGGGTGAACGTTCTTTTAAGCGGCGCCAGCCAGCTGGAAGGCAATATAACCGGTGTGGGTACGCTGGAGATCGGCCGAAGCGCGCAGTGGAAAATGACGGCGGATAATCACATTAAACAATTGTTATTTATCGGCGGCTCGATTCTGATGCCGGATGTTGACCCGAATGATAAATATCATACCTTAACGATCGACAGCCTCACCGGCGCCGGCCTGTTTGCGCTGAATACCAGTTTGCAGAAGATGCAGGGCGATATGCTCAATATTACCCGCGACCTCTATGGCACGTTTTTACTGCGCGTGGCGAACAGCGGTGCGGAGCCTGACGATCCAGACGCCATGCTCAAGGTAGTGCAGGGACCGACCAATACGGCGCTGTTTGCGCTGTATGGCGGGAAAGTGGATGCGGGCGTCTGGCAGTACGATCTGATCCAGAAAGATAATGCATGGTATCTGGCTAACAGCGCCCGGCCTGATGCACCCGATACGCCTGACGTGCCCGATACGCCTGACGCGCCCGATGCGCCTGATAACCCTCCGCAGCCTTCGCTTACGCCTTCGGCAGATGCCGTATTGAACATGGCTGCGGCGCCAGGGCTTATTTTTACTAACGAACTGCAAAACCTGCGTCAGCGTCGGGGCGATCTTCGTGGCCGGGAAGCCGGAGATGGCGGACTCTGGGGGCGTTATCTTCACCAAAATACCCGGATAAACAGCGCGACGAGCCGCTGGAAGCTGGGCCAGAACGGCTTTGAACTGGGCGGTGATAAAGCCGTTGCGGCAGGTCAAGGCAACTTGCTTGTCGGCGTAATGGCCTCCATCACCAATAATTCCGTCAGGGATGTTCGTGGCGGCAACAGCCAGATTGACAGCTACGGTATCGGGGCGTACGCCAGCTGGTTTGCCGATAGCGGCCTGTATCTGGATACGACAATCAAAATGAACCGCTTTAATAGCCAGCTGCACACGCGCATGAGCGACGGCGTGGCGGTCAGCGGCGGCTACAATCAGTACGGCCTGGGCGGCGCACTGGAGGGCGGCTGGCATATCGTACTGGCGGATGACTATTGGGTGGAGCCTTTTGCCAGAATGATGGTTTTTCGGGCTGACGGAAGCCAAATGACGCTGAGCAACGGCATGAGAGCGCAAATTTATCAGCCATCCCTGGTGCAGGCCGAAACAGGATTGCAGATGGGTAAACGCGTCCGGCTCGGTAAAGCCGTGCTTGATCCTTACCTGAAGGCCAGCGTAACGCACGGACTCGCCAAATCCGCTAAAGTCCGGCTGAACGATCGCTGGGATTTTAACGATGCCGCTAACGCCAGCGCAGGAAGCTACGGCGCGGGGATCGATATCAGCCTTGCCAGGGATGCTTCACTGTATAGCGAACTCACCTATCAAAAAGGGCGTGCTGTTGAATCCCCTCTGACCGCCAATCTGGGCTTTCGCATCGGCTTTTAGGCATAAAAAAACCTGCCATCGCTGGCAGGTTTTTTTCTTTCAGGGGCTGGGTGCCGACTTACATCATGCCGCCCATGCCGCCCATACCACCCATGCCGCCGCCTGCACCTAAGTCTGGCGCGTCAGCTTTTGGCAGGTCAGTGACCATGCACTCGGTGGTGATCATCAGGCCCGCAACGGAAGCCGCGTACTGCAGCGCAGAACGGGTAACTTTAGTTGGGTCCAGGATACCGAAGTCGATCATGTTGCCGTATTCTTCGGTCTGCGCGTTGTAACCGTAGTTACCGTCGCCCGCTTTCACGTTGTTAGCGACCACAGATGGCTCTTCGCCTGCGTTAGAAACGATCTGACGCAGTGGGGATTCCATTGCGCGCAGCGCAACTTTGATACCCACGTTCTGGTCTTCGTTCTGGCCTCTCAGCTCGGACAGCAAAGCCGCCACGCGCACCAGCGCCACGCCGCCACCGGCAACCACGCCTTCTTCTACTGCCGCACGGGTAGCGTGCAGAGCATCTTCAACACGAGCTTTCTTCTCTTTCATTTCAACTTCAGTTGCTGCGCCTACTTTCAGCACGGCCACGCCGCCTGCCAGTTTCGCTACGCGCTCCTGCAGTTTTTCACGATCGTAGTCAGAGGTCGCTTCTTCGATCTGCTGACGGATCTGCGTTACGCGGCCAGAGATCACAGACTCTTCGCCCACGCCATCGATGATGGTGGTGGTGTCTTTGTTGATCACAACGCGTTTTGCCTGACCCAGGTCTTCCAGCGTCGCTTTTTCCAGCTCCATACCGATCTCTTCAGAGATAACGGTACCACCGGTCAGCACAGCGATATCCTGCAGCATAGCTTTACGACGGTCGCCGAAGCCAGGTGCTTTAACCGCAGCCACTTTCACGATGCCGCGCATGGTGTTAACCACCAGAGTCGCCAGCGCTTCGCCTTCAACGTCTTCAGCGATGATCAGCAGCGGCTTGCTTGCTTTTGCCACAGCTTCCAGCACCGGCAGCATTTCGCGGATGTTGGAGATTTTTTTGTCAGCCAGCAGGATGAACGGTGATTCCAGCTCAACCGCACCGGTTTCCGGCTTGTTGATGAAGTAAGGAGACAGGTAGCCGCGATCGAACTGCATACCTTCAACCACGTCCAGCTCGTCCTGCAGGCCGGTGCCTTCTTCAACGGTGATCACGCCTTCTTTGCCCACTTTTTCCATCGCCTGAGCAATCAGGGTACCCACGCTCTCATCGGAGTTAGCGGAGATAGTACCAACCTGAGCAATGGCTTTGGAATCGGAGCAAGGAACGGAAAGTTTTTTCAGCTCATCAACCGCAGCGATAACGGCCTGATCGATACCGCGCTTCAGATCCATCGGGTTCATGCCCGCGGCTACGGCTTTCAGACCTTCGGTGATGATAGACTGTGCCAGCACGGTGGCGGTGGTGGTGCCGTCGCCCGCTGCGTCGTTCGCTTTAGAGGCAACTTCTTTCACCATCTGCGCGCCCATGTTTTCGAACTTGTCGTCCAGCTCGATTTCACGTGCAACGGAAACGCCGTCTTTGGTGATGGTTGGTGCGCCGAAGGATTTATCCAGCACTACGTTACGGCCTTTCGGGCCCAGGGTTACTTTTACTGCGTCTGCCAGTACGTTAACGCCGCGGAGCATTTTAACACGAGCGTCGTTGCCAAATTTTACGTCTTTAGCTGCCATTATCAATATCCCTCAAATTCGTTTCGTTCAATGAGTTACGTAAATTACGCTTCAACAATTGCCAGAATGTCGCTTTCAGAAATGATCAGCACTTCCTGGTTGTCGATTTTCTCAGTTTTCGCACCGTAGCCTTCGCTGAAAATCACGACGTCACCGACTTTTACGTCCAGTGGCTTCACTTCGCCATTTTCCAGGATACGGCCATTGCCAACAGCCAGCACTTCGCCGCGGGTAGATTTCCCTGCTGCTGAGCCGGTCAGAACGATGCCACCAGCCGATTTAGATTCCACTTCTTTACGCTTGACGATAACACGGTCGTGCAATGGACGAATTTTCATTGATAGCTCTCCTTTGAGAAGTCCAATCAGTCATTTTGGGATGAATGCCGGGCTTCACTGGCACCGGCCTCGTGACGCAAGAGATAGGGACAGCGCCCGACCCTTTCAAGGGGTAAAAAATAAAAATTTTGCTTCTGCGTCACAACTGCACAAATAACAGTCAGCGAAACGGCGGATAAAAGAAAAGGCGGGTTGCCCGCCTTTCTGAAGATTACTGCCTGTCGTGCTTGTCGTCGTGTTCGATAAGCGTGGTGTCTTTACGCTCATACTCGCCGTCCACGGTATAGCCGCTGTCCGGCCCCGCGCCAGGTCCGCGCCAGCTACGCAGGTGCGGCATCAGCTTCAGCGTCAGGTGTTTTTGCACCGGCGGCAGCAGCAGCAGCAGGCCCAGGAAGTCGGTAAAAAAGCCGGGCAGCAGCAGCAGAAAACCGGCCAGGATCAGCGAGACGCTTTTTAGCATCTCTGCCGCCGGGCTTTCCCCCGCCGCCAGCTTTTGCTGCATCAGCATAAAGTTCTTCATGCCTTCGTTTTTCACCAGCGAAATACCGATGCACGAGCTGAACACCACCAGCAGCAGCGTCAGCAGCACGCCCATCACATGGGCAACCTGGATAAAAATAGTGATCTCAATCCAGGCGAGAACAAAAAGTACTAAAAACGGTAACCAGCGCACCGCAGTCTCCTGTCGGTTAGAGCCGCCATGCGCCAGGCATAGCGGCGAAAAAAGGATCGTATCGATTAAAGATGGGCACGTCGCCCCGTCTTTTCAACCGTCAGCGGAAAATTCCCTGCCGCCTCGTCAGATAAACAACGGCAACACGACGGCCAAAAAAACCTCGCGATAAAGTGAAAAGCGTCAATATTTTAACGAATATAGTGATGCTCCTGATGACGCAAAACGTTAACATATCGGTCCCGGACTGATGGCGACTCATGGATCATTCTGACTCTGGCTAGTATAACCGGCAGCAATCACAAGAAGGTGCTCATGGCTAACGACATTCGTATCGAAGAAGACCTGTTAGGTATGCGAGAAGTTCCGGCGGATGCTTACTACGGTGTTCATACGCTGCGTGCGATCGAAAATTTCTATATCAGTAACAGTAAGATCAGCGATATTCCGGCCTTTGTTCGCGGCATGGTGATGGTAAAAAAAGCGGCCGCGATGGCCAATAAAGAGCTGCAAACCATTCCCCGTAATGTTGCCAACGCCATTATCAAAGCCTGCGATGAAGTGCTGATTAACGGCAAATGTATGGATCAGTTTCCGGTTGATGTCTATCAGGGCGGCGCCGGGACCTCGGTCAATATGAACACCAACGAGGTGCTGGCCAATATCGGCCTGGAGCTGATGGGCCATCAGAAAGGGGAATATCAGTTTCTGAACCCCAACGATCACGTCAATAAATGCCAGTCCACCAACGACGCCTACCCTACCGGTTTCCGCATCGCGGTTTACAGCTCGATCCTGCAACTGCTGGACGCTATCGGCAACCTTAGCGAAGGCTTCGAGCGTAAAGCCATTGAGTTCAACACCATCCTGAAAATGGGCCGTACCCAGCTACAGGATGCCGTGCCGATGACGCTGGGCCAGGAATTCCACGCGTTTAACGTGCTGCTGAAGGAAGAGATCAAAAACATCCTGCGCACCGCCGAGCTGCTGCTGGAAGTTAACCTGGGCGCAACGGCTATCGGCACCCGCCTTAACACGCCGGATGGTTATCAGCAGCTGGCCGTACAGAAGCTGGCGGAAGTCAGCAATCTGCCGTGCGTACCGGCGGAAGATTTGATCGAGGCGACCTCGGACTGCGGCGCTTACGTCATGGTGCATAGCTCGCTGAAGCGCCTGGCGGTGAAGCTGTCGAAAATCTGTAATGATTTGCGCCTGCTCTCTTCCGGCCCGCGCGCCGGCCTGAACGAAATCAACCTGCCGGAACTGCAGGCCGGCTCTTCTATTATGCCTGCCAAGGTCAACCCGGTCGTGCCAGAAGTGGTTAATCAGGTCTGCTTTAAGGTTATCGGCAATGACGTGACGGTGACGATGGCGTCAGAAGCGGGCCAGCTCCAGCTGAACGTAATGGAGCCGGTCATCGGCCAGGCGCTGTTTGAGTCGGTGTCTATCCTGACCAACGCCTGCGCCAACCTGCTGGAGAAATGCGTGGACGGCATTACCGCCAATAAAGCGGTTTGCGAAGCCTACGTCTTTAACTCAATCGGCATCGTTACCTATCTGAATCCTTATATCGGCCACCATAACGGCGATATCGTCGGCAAGATTTGCGCCGAAACGGGTAAAAGCGTGCGCGAAGTGGTGCTGGAGCGCGGCCTGCTGACCGAAACGGAGCTGGACGACATTTTCTCGACCCAGAACCTGATGTATCCGGTTTATAAAGCGAAACGCTACACCGATGAAGAGTAATCCGCCGCGGTAAGCGAAAAAAGGCACGTTGGTTCACAGAACGACGTGCCTTTTTTTATGCCGCAAGTTACATGCTATCAACCAATTCATAACCAAACAGACCAGGGGAGCAAACTATGATTTTACCTGAGCTTATTGTCGTGCTGGCGGCGATCTATCTGGGCGCGCGACTGGGCGGCATCGGCATCGGCTTCGCTGGCGGCGTGGGCATGCTGATCCTGACGCTGGGGTTTCAGATT
Organism: Erwinia plantamica; assembly: GCF_043420595.1. NCBI lineage: Bacteria > Pseudomonadati > Pseudomonadota > Gammaproteobacteria > Enterobacterales > Erwiniaceae > Erwinia > Erwinia plantamica. Next base: position 230,507 of record NZ_JBGCUC010000008.1, on the reverse strand, counting down.
AAGCCAGGTGCAATCCCGTTCGATGTGATTGAAATCATCATGGGCGTGATCGCGGCTATTGCGGCAATGCAGGTCGCGGGCGGAATGGATTATCTGGTCAGCCTGGCCGAACGCCTGCTGCGCAAGCATCCGCGCTATATCACTTTTCTGGCGCCGCTGGTGACCTACGCAATGACGCTGCTGGCCGGCACCGGCCATACGGCATTCTCCACGCTGCCGGTGATTGCCGAGGTGGCGAAGGAACAGGGCGTTCGCCCTTCCCGCCCGCTTTCTATTGCGGTAGTCGCCTCGCAAATCGCCATTACCGCCTCGCCTATTTCCGCCGCCGTGGTGTTCCTTTCCGGCATTCTGGAACCGAAGGGCGTCAGCTATCTGGGCCTGCTGGCCGTGGCGATCCCTTCCACGATGGTCGCGATCTTCATCGCCGCGATGATCACCAATTTTCTGGGCAAAGAGCTGCATGAAGATCAGGTTTATCAGCAGCGTCTGGCAAAGGGCGAAGTCACGCTGCGCGGCGAAACGGTATTTAAAGAGAAACCGGGCGCGAAGCTATCCGTACTGCTGTTTTTGATAGGCATTATAGCCGTCGTGCTTTACGCTACCGCGATTAGCGAAACCGTTGGGCTGATCCAGAACCCCGTGCTGCCGCGCAACGAAGCTATTGTGATTTTTATGCTGACCATTGCGGCGCTGATCTGCCTGAGTTGTAAAGTAGATACCGCAAAGATCCTCTCCGCCAGCACGTTCCGTTCCGGCATGAGCGCCTGCATCTGCGTGATGGGCGTCGCCTGGCTGGGCGATACCTTTGTCAAAGCGCATATCAACGAAATTCAGGATTTTGCCGGCAGCCTGCTGCGCGACTATCCATGGATGCTGGCGGTGATCCTCTTTTTTGCCTCCACCCTGCTTTATTCGCAGGCCGCCACCACCAAAGCATTGATGCCTGCGGCGCTGCTGCTGGGCGTGTCGCCGCATACCGCGATAGCCTCTTTCGCCGCCGTCTCGGCGCTGTTCGTGCTGCCTACCTATCCTACGCTGCTGGCCGCCGTGGAAATGGACGATACTGGCTCGACACGCATCGGAAAATTCGTTTTTAATCATTCTTTTATCGTGCCCGGCACGCTGGCGATTGCGCTGTCGGTCGCCTTTGGCTTTCTCTTCGCCAATCTGTTCCTGTAGCGATAAGGGCGGGCTGCGCTGACGGCCCGCCTGGTTAAACCCCGCCTTAACCACACCCTTTCCGTTGCTTCCAGTGCGACATCCTGCAACAGCCGCAGCCGCCAGGCCGTGATATAGTCTGCGCCTTGCATAAGATCTCCGCCGCGTCGGAGTCTGCCTGTTTTCTGGTTTATATCGGTAGTGGAAAAATGATCCCTGTCATGATGAAACGCATCACAACCTGCCTGCTGCTGGCGCTGATCGCCTTCTTTAGTACGGGCGCCAGCGCCTCGCTGTTTGGCAACAACGCCAACAGCCACTTCGGCACCGTCGACCAGGCCTTCAGCTTTGATTTCAGCCAGCGGGCCGATCGGCTGACGCTCAGCTGGACGGTGAAGCCCGGTTACTACCTTTATCGCCAGCAAATCTCCCTGACCGCACAGGGCGCGAAGCTGGCCGACTGGGCGCTGCCCGCGGGCAAACCGCATGAAGACGAGTTTTACGGCAAAACGGAAATCTATCCCGACAGCCTGACGGTGCCTTTAACGCTGCTGGAAGCGAAAAAGGGCGCGACGCTCAGCGTAACCTGGCAGGGCTGCGCCGCCGCCGGTTTTTGCTATCCGCCGGAAACCCGCAGCGTGCCGCTGAACGAAGTGACGGCCGCCAGCCAGCCGCCAGCGGATGCGGAAAGCGCGGCCTCCGGCACGCAAACTGAGGCAGGTAACGCGATTTCCAATACGCAAACTAATGCAGAAAATGCTGCTTCCGGTACGCAAGCCGATGCGGGCAAGGTGGCCTCGGATGCACAAACTAATGCAGACAATGCGGCCTCCGCTATGCAGACCGATGCAGGCAATGCGGCCTCGGATGCGCAAACTAATGCAGGCAATGTTGCCTCCGCTATGCAGACCGATGCAGGCAATGCGGCCTCCGGCACGCAGACCGATGCCCTCGTCGGGCAACCCGCGCAACCGGATCATAAACTGCCCTTCTCGCCGCTGTGGGCGCTGCTGATCGGCATCGGCGTTGCCTTTACGCCGTGCGTGCTGCCGATGTATCCGCTGATCTCCGGGATTATCCTTGGTGGCAACCGTCGCTATTCGCTGAAGCGCCTGTTTGCGCTGGCTATGGTCTATGTACAAGGTATGGCGCTGACCTATACCGCGTTGGGCGTGATCGTCGCCGCTGCCGGGCTGCGTTTTCAGGCCGCGTTGCAGTCGCCAGCGGTGCTGATTGGCCTCTCCGTGCTGTTTATTCTGCTGGCGCTGTCAATGTTCGGGCTGTTTACGCTCCAGCTCCCCTCTGCGCTGCAAACCCGGCTAACGCTGTTAAGCAATCGTCAGCAGGGCGGCTCGCTGCCGGGCGTCTTTTTGATGGGCGCGCTGGCCGGTCTGATCTGCTCGCCCTGTACTACCGCGCCGCTCAGCGCCATCCTGCTTTATATCGCGCAAAGCGGCAACATGCTGGCCGGGGCGGGCACGCTCTGGCTCTACGCCGTGGGCATGGGGCTGCCGCTGATCCTGGTGACGCTGTTCGGCAACCGCCTGCTGCCGAAAAGCGGCGCGTGGATGCAAACGGTAAAAGAAGGCTTTGGCTTCGTGATTTTGGCGCTGCCGGTCTTCCTGCTTGAGCGCGTGGTGGGCGACGCCTGGGGACTGCGTCTGTGGAGCCTGCTGGCCGTCGCCTTCTTCGGCTGGGCCTTTATCAGCCTGAAATCCGCTAACGGCTGGCTGCGCCTGGGGCAGATCCTGATGCTGGCGGCGGCGCTGGTCGCGGCCCGTCCTTTGCAGGATTGGGCGTTCGGCGCGCCTGCAACGGCAAGCCACACGACGTTAAGCTTTACGCGCATCGCCACCGTCAGCCAGCTCGATCGGGCGTTGCAGCAGCATAACGGCATCACCATGCTGGATCTCTATGCCGACTGGTGCGTAGCCTGTAAGGAGTTTGAAAAATATACGTTCAGCGAGCCGCAGGTACAGAATGCGCTGAATAAAACGCAGCGGTTACAGGCGAACGTCACGGCTAATAATGCAGAAGACAAAGCGCTGCTGGCACGGCTGAACGTGCTGGGGCTGCCTACCATCCTGTTTTTTGACGCCAGCGGCAAAGAGATCCCCGGCTCGCGCGTGACCGGTTTTATGGATGCCGTAGCCTTCCGGGAGCATTTGCAGAAATTGTCGCAGTAAACGACACTAGAGAAGAATTTTACGGTCGCGACCGTAAAGTAATGCATTCAAGAGGAGAGTCGCTTGCAACGTGAACAGGTACTCGAGCATGCACTGAACGTACTCGAGCAGAACGGGCTGGCCCCCTCCACCTCTTTCGCCATGATGGCGGAGGCGGCAGCCTGCCAACAGGAAGATTTGCAACGCTACTGGCCCGACCGCGAGGCGCTGCTCTATGACGCCCTGCGCTATCACAGCCAGCAGGTTGATATCTGGCGGCGCAAGCTGCTGCTGGATGACACTATGGGGCCAGCACGCAAGCTGCTGGCGCGTTATCAGGTGCTGGAGGAGGCCGTTAACAATAACCGCTATCCCGGCTGCCTGTTTGTGGCCGCGTGCAGCTTTTATCCGCAGCCGGACCACCCTATCCATCAGGTTGCCGAACAGCAGAAGCGCGCTTCCTGGCAATATACCCACGAGCTGTTGACCCAGCTGGAAACCGATAACCCGGAACTGCTCGCTCATCAGATGGAGCTGATTCTGGAGGGCTGCCTGAGCCGGCTGCTGGTGAAACGCAACGTGCAGGAAGTGGTGACGGCCCGTTCGCTGGCGGAAGACGTGCTGAGTATCGCGCTATGCCGTAAGAATGGCGCACTGAGCTAGTGCGCTGAGCCGTAAGCGCCGAAGCCTTCTGCGGCCTCAGAGCGGCGCGCTAAACTGTAAACACGGAAGCCTTCTGCGATCTCAGAGCGGCGCGCTGAGCCGTAAGCGCGGTGGTGCGTTTAATCAGCGTCCTGTACTGTAAGTGCGCCGCTCCCGTACCGCACAGGCTCACGTGCTCTTTAGCAAAGAAAGCGCACACGACGGAAGCCTGAAAGACAGGCTGTCCCGAATGGATTTGCATAACTTTCAGGCTGACTGTCTGAAAAGCAGGCAGTCAGTCACGCTTTAACGCTTTTTTATGACAAAGCCGTTGACGGCGGGCAGCCTTTACGGTTTAATGCGCCCCGTTGCCCGGATAGCTCAGTCGGTAGAGCAGGGGATTGAAAATCCCCGTGTCCTTGGTTCGATTCCGAGTCCGGGCACCACTAATTTGCATCAAAGCACGCTGGTTAAGAGATGAGAATCTTAACGGGCGGAAAATACAGGGGCCGTTCATACAGAATCTCCTCCGGTGTTCAAGAGCGCTTGCACTGGTTGATATTCAGAATGTGTCCCTCAAGAAGGGAACCTGTTCAAGCAGGTTCCCTTTTCTCGATCACCGTACATAATTTCAGTCAATTACATCTGTGTCAACAGCTGTAAGTTCCTTTCTGCTGCAACATCAGTGTGAAGAGACATTTCGGCCTCCAGCGTTTTTCCGACGATATCCATCTTAAGCCCCACATATTCCATTGTTGTACTGACGCTTTGATGTCCCAGTAAATCTTTCACCAGCATAAGATTTCGTTCCGGCGACGTCATCAGTTCGGTTGCCAGAGTATGGCGAAAGCGATGCGGTGAGACGGCAAAACCACATTCTTTTGAAAGACGCCGGAAGAACGACCGAAGCTTTTGATGCACCTGAGCAGCATCCCAGAGAACATTCTTGTTTAAAAGTATTCTGTTTACATCAAACAGATAATCGTTCTTGCCCGCGCCCAGCGCTGCTGATTTAGCAACGAGATGTCTCAGGCGGGGATTTAACGCGCTGACAACAGGCACCCGCCACTCGCGGTGCGTTTTGCTGCCTTCCAGACACAGATCCATATAGCCCTCGCAGAGATTGATATCCCTAAGCCGGATATGCAGCAGCTGATTAAGCCGCATCCCCGTATACCTTAAAGCATCCAGAACCGTCAGCCAGAACCACATTGGCCGGAGTGCATTGCGCCTTCTCCTGTTACCGCGCCCTGCCCGTTCTGCTTCTTCGAATTGTTGCATGATAAGATAAACGCGAACCAGCTGCTGTCGCGTAAGCGTTTTTTTTCCCTTTTTATCCTTCCGCACTTTGCTTTTATTAAAGGGGTTTTTCTCCACGACAAGAAGTTTGCTTTCCATCCCGTGATTATAAAGAGCGCTCAGATGGGTAATTTTATTGTTCCACGTTGCCACCGCTTGTTTTTTATCTTTTAGCAGATAACGCCGCCACTCCAGCACCTGCCGATGAGTAATTTGCGCCGGAGGAACCTGACCGAAATAACGTTTGAATCCTTTAACGACTTTTTCGTAGCTCCATTCCGAGTCTGGCCTCAGCGAGTGAGCGAAAAAATAATCATCAAGCAGTTCATCCCAGGTTATTTCATCCATATTATTTTCCCTCATATCAAGAATCTTTCCGTGTTGAAACCCCTGTATGTTGTCTTTCCTGTGGAAAGAAAAGAAGCCTGCTGTCCTCTGGTGGTTTACCTCCTTTAAGGCGATTAGCCTTGATAAGATAGCCGTTAACATTGCGGAATTTCCCCTCTTTGTCCTCCGTGCTGTACAGCCTCGCCCTGGTAAAACGTTCCCCTTTGCGAACACGATGGAGCTGGAGCTTTTCAAAGGAGATTTGTATCTGCTCTCGGTTGCAGTTGCTTCCGGTTTCTTTCAGGAAAATGAAAAAGATGTCAGGTACCAGAAGGTAAATAAAACCGGCTACCGAATGTACTCGCGAATCATGCTGGTTGACGGTGATCCTGTCAGCTGCCATCCCTTCAGCTAACCAGGTGAGAAACTGCTCACCCCGCGTTGGTCGCTCATTCTCAGCATGAACCTGGTGAACCCGCTGTTCCCGGGTCGCAGGCAAATCTGTATGATCATTCCGGGAAGTGTCTTCCATCTTGCAGGCTTCTTCCCCATGCCCCGCAGTTTCATCCTCAACCGTAGAGTCTTTAATATCAGACGGTTCCGGAGCTTCAATGCCCGGCTCTACTGAAAATAAACTAAGCAACATATCCGCGTCTTCCTTGCCTGTAGCTGGAACGGAATTATCTGGTTGCACCTGCTGCGGTTCCGGCTCATTCGCCATATCCAGTAGCGGTCTGATATTCCCATTATATTTATCAGTCAGGGACGTCATCAATTCCGGAACGACCGAATCCACTACTGTGAAGGTTGAATTATCCACTGCCTGAATCGATAACTCTTCTCCTTGCGGGATGCCAGTATTAACAGATATCGCCGCTACCGAAACCGAAGATTCACCGGCAGCTTTTTGCATCATCGGTGAGTCAACCTTCTCTGCGGCCTGGTCGAGCAACGTCCTGATAAGAGGCATATCTGGAGAACCATTGCGGAATGCACAGGCAAGACTTAGCAACGCCCCGGAGTTACCTGAAAGCCAGTTTATCGCTTCCGCTGGCATCAATTGACCGGCGGCCAATGCCGACAGAGCAGAAGCATCATGCGCGTTTGGGGGAAAATGGCGAAACCGGAAGCGGTAAGGCGCATCCGGCGCAGATATGCCCGGTTGCCAGCTGACGCCACCGGTGGTTTCGCCTTCAATACTGGCCAGTAACGGCAGGTGATAGCACAATGCGGCCCAGAAAATAACGGCCTGCCAGATAACGCCCTGAGCAGCCTGTTCTTCCGGCGCCGCCCCTGGCGGAAACATATACCCCCGGGCGAGCCTGACAGCATAAGCGGTAAAACGCAGGCTTAAATCACCAAATCCTCCTGCATACGCCCACCGGCCGTCAGGTGCCGCCGGTACGTTTTGAGTTCGTTCAAGCAGGTAGTACACCGGCGCCAGATAAAGTCGCTGATATACCTCGCCCGACAGCGCATTATTTTCCCGGATTTTCTGCAGGGCATCCTGGCGTAATGCAGTGATGACCAGGCCTTCAGCCTTAACCGGAGAGAAATAACCCGTCGGCACCGAAACAGGGAGTCTGCCGGCTGGCTCTGTGACAGGCGGCGTACGCGACAAAAAAGTTTTGATTTTATTTAGCATGGGAGCATCGCATCTCCCCCATCGTTCTCCACGTCACCCGTTGCAGGTTGCTCGCAAGCTTTCTGTTCTTCACCTGCCTTCAGGCACAGCATCAGCTCATTCAGCACCAGTGTCTTACGAGCGCGGGTCACGGCCACATACAGCAGATTTGTTTCGTCCTGTCGCTCTTCTACAGAGAGTAGCGGATCGGTGATGTCACAAAAATCCTCATTCAGTACGACCACTTCCCACTCCAGTCCCTTACTGCGGTGCGCAGTAGACACGGTGACCTGCGCATCCTTTTCATGCGTCACAACCTGCCGGCGCATGATGGCCAGCTTTTGCGGCAGCGGAAAATACTCATCAAGCAACCGGATGGCCTGATTCATCTCCACATCCTGCGTCGCCTTCGCAATGGCGCAATATTCCTCAAAGTCCCGGTAATTCTGACCGAGACGAGGGGACTGCATCCGCTCGGGCATATCGGCAGAGAACCAGTAAAGATCTTCCAGCGCTTCCGTTTTGTACCCTTCAATGCCTCCCACCCAGAAGACTTTTTTCTCCTGCAGGCTGGCGGAAAGCGCGACACCAATCACACCGGAGACCGTCCGGCTGAGCACGGAGTAATGAGTGACGTCAGCAGGCAGATGAGCAACCACTTCATCATCCTCACCGCTGCCGGTGACTTTCATCTCCTCTCCGGACATGGCCAGCAGCATGTTCGCTATTTGTGCGACCGCAGGGCCAAAGCGGAAGCTGTTAGTCAGCCAAAGCCTGTCGGCCTGTTCGAGTTGGAGAGAACTGAGCGCGTTATCCGCGCCACGAAAGCGATAAATCTGCTGGTAGCGATCGCCAACCAGCACGACCCTGCAGGGCTGGCTGAGGACAAAGGCACTGGTGACCGGATTGGCATCCTGGGCTTCGTCAAAAAGGATGATGTCCCACTTACTGGCAAGATTCGGGCCGGAAAGCTGAAAAAGCTTCAGATAAACATCATGCGTGATCGGGAAATCAGATTCGGTACAACTTACCTCATACCAGAGAACCTGTATGGCCCCCAGAATTTTATCTGCAGAGAGGCCATGACGCTCATCCTCTGCTGGCAGATGGATAATGCCGGGTTCCGGCTCTGCACTACAGAGAAATGTATTCAGTCCCGTCAGCGCCAGACGCGCCAGCGGCCAGTGCCGGGTGTTCAGTTTCCGGGCCACATCGGTAATACGCAGATTTGCAGTCAGCCGGCTCCTGAAATGTCGGCCGAAACGCGACCAGGCCAGTTGATGGGAAGTTTTGCACTCAACGTTGAAGGGAAATTTTTGTTCGGCTTCGTCGCGGATGGCTCTGTTATAGGCAAGGTACAGCATTTTACTGTCCGGGTTCGCCTGCGCAAACTGTACCAGCGTGGTGGTTTTACCGGTACCGGCAAACGCATTGACTACAAGCTGATCGCCCCGCCATTCGATGATGGCATTTTGTTCTGGTGTGGTTTTCCAGGTCATTGGGTTCTCCGGGAGTGACAGTTGAACCACTCACACTGTCACCCGTGTGAACCTGCGGCGAGAAAAAACCAGATATCCATTTTCAGAAATAAAAAAACTTTTGGGCGGGAGCATGATGACCCAATCATGCAGCATGATTCCGTCAATGATAAAGGCACCAGACAATATCAGTAATGTTACTGGCAACGTAGCAGCCAGATCTAACGGTCTGCTCAGTGCCGGAAGCGAACATTGACACTGTAGATTTATATGGTATCCAAGAGGTAAATCTGACTGTCTGGCAGTTGACTTTAAAGCTCCAGCCAAGACTTTATTTTATGCGTCAAGTCTGCTGGAGGTGGAAAATTGTTTTCATCTGCCATATTACGGTAAAGGATCTCAGGAATAGCATAATCACTTTTATTCATTATGGATTATGTGAGAGCTTTCGCTATGCCTCTTATGTCACAGAACCATTTTATCTAACTAATTTTTTCCTGAAAATTGATCGGTACCCGGGCGCGGTATTTGGCTCCTTTGGCAAATCAATGCCCTCGTAAAAATCACTGATTAAGTCTTTTCTCCGGATTTCATCGAACAAGAACTGATTTGCTGGCACGCCAGCAGCATAACTAGGCCGGGCAATGACATATCTTGCGTTAAACGCATCACAGGTTAGGATATAGCATGAGAGATGTCGCTGAGCCATTCCCCTAACCTGCCATTTAGTGCCTAAGTTCTGGCCCTTTAGAAACCGCTGGGTATGAGTTCTGGAAAGGAACAAAAAGGCTGTCATGATTTCGTTCTTCGTGTCAATATGCCCAAATGGTGAATATTCCTCGGTATCAAAAATAGCCCAGAAAGGCTGACCTATCGTGTCCTCATCGGGAATGACTACATTTGTCAGCCTTCGAGCAAGAAGATTGCCAATGGATGGCAGCTCTGAGTAATCCATGAGCGTAACGTTATTTTTTTCAGCAAACTCGCGCGATCCTTTCTGAAAACCACCTGAGGAAACGATAATCCCATGGCTCAGGCAGCATTGGTGTATCTTGGCATGAAAGGCTAATACGCTATCTCGCTCCAGGGGGCGGGAGCGGTTTTTGCACTCCACAGCAACGCGATGACGTATACCTGCCATCTCAAATTCGTAATAAACGTCTATCTGATAACTGCTGCCTTCTTTACCTGAAATCTGCACATTACGGGCTACCATGGCCTTGTTACCTTGAATATCGAGTAGTTGCTGATAAACGCCCTGAACATGGAATTCCAGATCCTGCCATTTTTCTGGTGGTGGTGAGATGGGGGACTTACTGAGCAAATCTACTAAGGCCTTCATGGAGGGGTGAGTCATGTTGATTCCTTGGGGGATTGTTAAGTATTTCAAATATAACCACACATTGCAGGCAGTACCAAGGTCGGGCCACCGCCAAAGCTTGTCCTCAGATAATCCCCCTCAAAACCTTGAGTCCTAAATAGCTGCGCGGAATAGTGCTCCACTTTTTGCCAGCCCTTGCGGGGCAAGGGGTTGGGGCTGTCACCCCGCTAAGTGGCACTACGCCCAGCTTGCTGTGTTTTGCTCTTACGTGGCTGCCATATGTCAAAAAATGGTAAGTGTAGCGGTATTAGACGCAGCTATTGGGGTTCGAGGGCCAATGATGTAAAAAACCACGTTAAGAGTTTAATTCATTGTTTATATTGAAATTTAAAGGTCTTAGTTCGCCATTAAGAATGTCTTCCGATAACGAAAACGTATAATGACCCAGCATATTTATATGGCTATGTATCAGCGGCGATAATCTTGCCAGATACTCTTCCTCAGGAGTTTCCCCCGATTTTCGAAGATGTGACAGCGCCTCCTGCATGTAAAGTGTGTTCCACAGCACTACAGCATTGGTCACCAGGCCCAAGGCACCCAGTTGATCTTCCTGACCTTCTCGGTAGCGCTTTCTGATCTCACCACGTTGTCCGTAGCAAATGGCTCGAGCCACAGCATGACGTCCTTCTCCCCGGTTGAGCTGAGTGAGTATGCGTCGCCGGTAATCCTCATCATCGATATAGTTGAGAAGATACAGCGTTTTATTGACCCGTCCCACTTCCATAATCGCCTGAGCCAGGCCTGATGGCCGGCTACTTCTCAACAATGAGCGAATGAGCTCAGATGCATGGATGGTCCCAAGCTTCAGTGAACCCGCCATTCGCATCATTTCATCCCATTGGGATTCTATTTTCGACAGCTCAACATATCCCCGGGCCAGCTCATCCAGGGCACTATAATGTGCCGTTTTATCTGCCCGCCAGAATATCGCCCCACCTGCATCGGACAGACGAGGGGAAAATTGGTAGCCCAACAACCAAAACAGGCCAAAAATGATATCGCTGGAACCTGCAGTGTCCGTCATAATCTCAACTGGATTCAACCCGGTCTGCTTTTCCAGAAGCCCTTCCAGTACAAAGATGGAATCACGAAGCGTACCGGGAATGACAATACCATGGAACCCGGAGTATTGATCGGAGACGAAGTTGTACCAGGTGATACCGCGTCCAGAGCCAAAGTATTTACGATTTGGCCCGGAATTAACCGTTTTAACCGGTGTGACAAAACGCATACCATCTGCGGAGGCAACCTCCCCGCCTCCCCAATACCCCGCGAGCGGCAACGTGGACTGAAAATCAACCAGCCGTGCGTTAGCGCTGACCAGCGTTTCTGCCCTGAGATAATTTTGCTTAACCCAGCTCAGACGATGGCGAGTAAGCGCGGGAATATTATGCTTTATCAGAGGTTCATGCCCGATATTGCAGGCTTCAGCCAGCAGTGTTGCGCACAGACTGACATGGAGATCCTGCACCCGTGCACCTGATTCACTGACGTGGCTGAATTCGCGGGTAAAACCGGTTCGGGCATCTATTTCAAGCAACAGCTCAGTCAGATCAACGGGTGGGATCAGTTCTCTTACCCGACGGTTCAATTGTATCAGTGCCGGTGGCTCGTCCAGTTTATCCAGACTGCTGATCGTCAGTGAGGGGTGCTTACCTTCATTGCTTATGTTGACCGCAGCGTTGCAGGCAAAACGTGAAGCCACTGATTTCCATGTGTCATCAAGCCGCGTAGCCAGTTGTTCTGCTGCTTTAGTTCCGTCTGATGGATGACCCAGCGCCCGACATACCGGGATCCGTTGTGCGTGCCATTCAGATCCTTGAAGCAATTTTTGACGCGGGTCACCCTAACGGTCACTGTTCTCCAACCAGAGATCACGACGGCGTAAAGAGTCCTGAAGACACTCGAGAAGACACAACGAGTAACCAGCGCGTAGAATCCTGCCATCTCTGTCGTATACCAGCCGTTTCTAGGGACCGGAAATGATGTGCTCTGGTGCATCGTCGAGAATTCGCTTTTTTGAGCTATTCAGTTCGGCCAGATAATGGATTGCTGACAACGTGTGCTCCCCGGCCGGGGCAGCCTGAAAGTGTAAGTCACGCAACATCGCGGACAGGAAGCGCTTCACCCGCCCATATTGTTCCACCATTTCATCCTGAAAATGAGTATCCTGCGGACGCGCCAGCTCATTTACCTTGCCGACGGATTCGACCAGTTTGTCCTTTGGTATGCGGCGAAAAATAGCCTGCCGCAGAGCTGCCTCATCGGTGTTCTCATCAAGTAATAGCGTGCATGCCCGTGCCAGTAATAGCGCGGCACGATCAAGATCTTTCAGGGTCCTGAGCCGTTTTTTCTGGCCGATACTTTTCGCAGAACGCGTGATATCCAGAATCAGCATATCCAGCACATCCACGGCCTCGTCAAGCGCCGCAATTTCCTGCGCTTTCACAAACGCAGTAAGCACGGCCAGTCGCCGTTCCTCAGGCATTCTTGATATGTATTTCACCGAAGCCATCCCGGCGTAACGGGCCAGATTGCGTAGCTGGATGGCAGGCAGACCGGAGAAATTCAGCCGGGAAAACTCCATGCTACGCAGTCGGGTATATCGCTCCAGAGCGTCTGTAAATGCTGGTCCACTGATAGTAACTGGACCTTTTCGCATCTCCTCCAGTACCGATATACGCTGCCCTTCAGGTATTTCAAGTAAACCGTCCAGTTGTGCTTTCTGCCAGCTGTCAGGCAACAAAGCCAGCATTCGCCACAATCGTCGACTTGCCCGTTCACGTACTTCGCCAATCAGCCTTGTCAGCGTCGAGGCTGCGGGTAGCAGGATCTTATTTTGCAGCAACCATGCGGTAGCAAAATCAAACAGCAGGCCTGGGCGCTCATTGCTGAGCCAGGCGCGAGTATAGAGCAAACGCTTCAGTCTGAACGTCCAGGGGAAATCACCAAAATCATGATAATCATAATAGAGCTTGATAAGCCCCTGATGCTCCCAACGGGTATTTTCTCTTTCAGCATATCGGGAAAGGATCTCTGATCGGCTGATGTTCAACTGTCCCGCAATGTAAAAACGGATGCATGAGGGAATCTGAAGGAGGTCAGGAAGAAACGTTCCCAGGAAGCGCGCCGTAGTCAGCTGAAGTGCGATCCCCAGCCGGTTATGTTTTCCCCGTCGCTGATTAATAAAAGCAAGGTCACGCTCATCCAGATGAAAATACCGGGCCAGTTGAACCTCATTTGGCTCTGCCACATAGCGACCGTAGCTTTCTGTTTGTTCGCTGGTCAGAAAGTCCTCACTCATTGCGCATCCTTTCGTAAACGGGTATTGAACTCAATTCTTGTATGTCTCAAATATTATAAGTTTTGAGACTGCTAAAATCAGCCCGGCATTAAGTATCAAAAATCGTGATTTATGCTTTATGATACTAAACAGTATCAATATCGATTTGTGAGACCAATATGGCATTACTGGGATATGCGAGAGTATCGACCAGCCATCAGAAACTGACTGCTCAAATTTCTGAGTTGAAATCTTCCGGGGTGAGGGAAGATCGCATTTTTACGGATATGATGTCGGGAGCTACGGACGAGCGCGAAGGACTGCAACGACTGCTGGCCCGTGCAGAACAGGAGGACATTATCCTCTGTACCAAAATGGACCGACTGGGCCGTAATACGTCTGACATGATCAAAATCGTCGACACATGTTATAAAAAAGGGATAGCCATCAGGTTTCTGGAGAATGGGCTGAGTACTGAAGGAACGATGGGTAAAATGGTTATTCAGATCCTTGCCGCCGTTGCAGAGGCGGAACGCGAACGAATATTAGAGCGTACCAACGAGGGCAGAGTGGTCGCTATGGCGGCAGGGATTAAGTTTGGTAGAAAGCCTCATCAAGGGTCGGGAATGGCTCTGGAACTTATTCACCTTGCTACTCCCATTAAGATGGTGATGGAGAAAACCGGCATATCACGGGCAACTTACTTTCGGTTGAAGAATGGTCAGCGCCGTTCCTGATGTTCAGGCGATATAAATGAAAATTTTCAGGCTCCTGCCTCGGAAGCTCTAAATATCTTCACATAAATGACAGGGGACTAATGGATAATTATAATCAGTTGCTTGCATTCATATGGGCCTATGAATACGGCAACTTTTCTGCCGCCGCGCGGGCGAACGGATTGACGCCTTCAGCAATGAGTAAACTCATCAGCCGGCTGGAGGCCAGATTACAGGTAAGACTGTTCCACCGCGGGACGAGAACGTTAACGCTGACCGAAGAGGGACACGTTTATCTTAACAGTGCCCGGGCAGTCGTTGACGCAATGACGGAGGCTGATTCACTGGCTGAAGATATGCCATCACGCGTCAGCGGGCAGCTGAAAATCCGTACTATGACTACCTTTGCCCGTTATCATATCCTTCCATGGTTGCCCGAGTTTATTGACGCCTACCCTGACCTCAACGTTGATATTGAAACGGGGCCGGTTTACCGGGATGACTTTGATAAAGGGCTGGATCTGGCCATTTATGGTGGTGTACTTGCGAGTTCTTCCCGTATCGCCCGTCGTATCGGTGAAAGTCAGTGGATTACCTGCGCTTCGCCGGCCTACATCACCAGGTACGGCATACCCTCCCATCCCCGTGAGTTGATGGAGCATCGCTGTTTTCACTTTAATTTCGATAGTCACTGGAACCAGTGGGTATTCGCCGAAGACAATCAGAGCATCATATTCCCGGTGAAACCGGTTGCCTCCCTGTCGCAGGGCGATTTGCTGCGCGATCTGGCCATTCAGGGAGAAGGTATCGTCCGGCTGGCTGACTTCCACGTACACCGGGATATCAGAGAAGGAAGATTAATCCCGCTTTTGAAGGCATTCCAGTCTCCTGTCAGAGAGCCGCTCTATATAATTTACGCAAAAAGGCAGCATCTTAGCCCACGCATCCGCTGTTTTATTGAATTCATGGAAAAACAGATAGCCCTTCATCCCTGGAGCATTTGAATTTTCAGTCAGCCCCTTACTACTTGTCCCGCAGGTCATATTTGAACACCCACTGTGAAACTACGTCACAGTGGGTGTTCCTGCTGCTCGAATCCCGTCGCTAACGGATCGTGTTACTGTTTTATGGTTTTTTACAGAATGAATCCATTTTCCAGGACAGAAGAAATTACTATGTCAGACAAACAAACATCACGGGCAGGGATGGCGCTGGCCCTGGCTTTTTTTTCCGGCATGCTGAGCAGCAGTCTTCCGACCCCTCTCTATCCCGTATACATCAGTTTATATGGCTTCAGCGCCTCTCAGATAATGACGGTATTTGGCGTTTACGCTGCCGGTGTGCTTTTCGCGCTGGCATTTACCGCCAGGGTTAATATCAGGGCTGAGCTGTATACAAGGCCTCTTTATGCTGGTCTGGCCTGCGTTTTGCTGTCATCACTTCTGATGATGTTTGCAGATAACTTTATGATACTAATTCTCGGTCGTTTTGTTACGGGGCTGGGTTCAGGTATTTTAATGGCCTATATTAATCGCTCGCTGATTAAAATATTTGATACGCGATTAAGTAATACTGCAGCATTGACGGCTTCTGCCTCGTTGATCCTAGGGCAGGCTGTAGGTCCTTTAATAACGGGGGAAATTGTACATCGCGGTTTTTATGCACTTAAGGCTCCCTACGTAATTCTTTTTATTCTGGTTACAGCGTCAGTATTTGCGATCTGGCGCAGTCGTCTGGTGATTAACAGGCACTGTACGCCCGTCACCGCTGAACGGAAAAATGTCGGAGCTCAGGGCCATAAGGCGCTCTCTTTCCGGGACGTCATCGTCTGCTGCATGGCCATATTTCTTTCATGGGCGATGGCGTCCACGTTTATGTCCCAGGGGCCGACCCTCGCCCGCACCTATTTTAATGTTACCAGCGTGCAGCTGGTTAGCTATTCACTGTCGGCATTCCTGCTGGTTGCAGGTATCACCCAGATAGTGATGAGAAAAAAGCACCATTATTCGTCGCTGAAAATCGGGATTGTTGCCCAGCTTGCTGCGGTTTTGCTTGCCCTCTGCAGCGTCCGCACGACCGATCCCGTCCTTCTCTTCATATCCGTGATGCTTGAAGGATTCGCCTACGGGGCAATACTTGTCGGTGCTGCCACTATCGTTAACTTGGTCGCCAGACAGAGTCAGCGACACCATCTGATAAACCTTCTTTACATTGTGGGTTACGTGGGTAACTGGCTGCCGTTTTCACTTAGCGTAATGATGGATCATTTCTACCCGGAAACAGCCCTGAATGGCTATCTGTTATTGTGCAGTGTTTTAAGTGCATGCATTGCTTTATCCGCCTATTTCGTGGGAAAAAGCCAGCCAGCATTTCGGGTCGGATGAACAAATACTGAAAGTCACAGACGAAAAAATTAAGCGGTCAGCTCCCTGCACGCAGGGAGCTGCAATTTAATACGAAAAAATCAAGCAATCACTCAAAGTAAAAGGAAACTGAAGGAGTCATTATGAATAATAATTTCCCGGCAATACGACCACGCCGTCTGAGGAAGTCTCCTTCCTTACGGACGCTTTTCCAGGAAACGGCGTTCACCCTTGACGACCTGGTGTTGCCCGTCTTCGTTGAAGAGGAGACGTCTGACTTTGCAGAAATTGCCACGATGCCCGGCGTACTGCGTATTCCAGAATCAAAGCTGGCATACGAAATCGAACGTTACGCGCGGGCAGGTATCCGCTCGGTGATGACCTTCGGGATCTCTCATCATATGGATGCAACAGGCAGCGATACCTGGAGTGAAAACGGTCTTGTGGCGCGTATGGCGCGTATCTGCAAGGATACCGTACCGGAAATGATCGTGATGTCTGATACCTGCTTTTGTGAATACACCACGCACGGCCACTGTGGCGTGCTGCATGACCATGGGGTGGATAATGATGCGACACTCATAAATTTGGGACGACAGGCCGTGAATGCAGCCGCAGCCGGGGCTGACTTTATTGCACCTTCTGCCGCTGCGGATGGTCAGGTGCGGGCTATACGCCACGCGCTCGATACTGCCGGATTTTCGGAGACTGCAATTATGGCGTACTCAACTAAATTAGCGTCTTCATTATACGGACCTTTCAGGGAGGCCGGTGGCAGCGTGCTACAGGGAGATCGTAAACAGTATCAGATGAACCCACTCAACCGGCGGGAGGCTGTACGCGAATCGCTTCTGGACGAACAGGAAGGCGCCGATGCTCTGATGGTCAAACCTGCAGGAACCTATCTGGATATGATTAGTGATATCCGCGCGGCATCAAAACTGCCGCTGGCGGCTTATCAGGTCAGTGGGGAATATGCGATGATCAAGTTTGCTGCCAGAGCCGGAGCCATCGACGAACGCAAAGTCGTTCGCGAAACTCTCGGTGCTATCAAGCGGGCGGGGGCGGATATTATTCTCTCCTATTTCGCAATGGATATCGCCGAAAATGGCGTGGATTACTGATACAACTGGCGGATAGAAAGGAGTAATACGCAGGCAATGCGCACACGCAGTGCCTGCATGATATCAGCGAATGATATTAGTCAGATATGATTCGGGGATCCCGGCTTCTGCATAATATTTACGCGTCATTTCAAGCTTGGTAAAGACGTCCTCATAACCCACCGCATTTCCCTGCGGATCGACGTAGGTATAGCCGCCGCGTACGGTGAAGAGCGTTATCATTTCCTTAACATCTTCAGGCACGAAGAGCGTGTGGGTTTCACCCGGCGGTTCATAGGCAAATGAGTGTTCTTCCGCGACCCAGTCGTGTTCAAGATAGTACCAGCGTCCCTTCAGTACAAAAGCATGCACCTCACCACTGTGCCGGTGGCGGGATAAGACACCACTTTTTTTTACCCTCAGTAGGTTGATGTAATACCCCGATGTTGTGTTGAGTAACAGAGGTTTAAAGCTGAGAGTTTCAGTTACAGGCACCCAGAGCCGGTCATCTTTAAGATAGTCATTTAGTACGCCCGGCAGGACAAGATCCGCCGCCATAAACGGAACCTGTGGTTTCTGGTAAGGAACCAGCATCTCACTGTTAATCGTCATATCATCGTTCATAGAATTACCTCAGTATTTCCAATTAATTTCCGAATTAATGTTAACGGAATGTGGGAAATACACTTGGTACATAGGTTCATAGCTACTGTGAAACACAGGAACAGTGCATTTCACGCGAATTAAGCTGCTTGTAGCTCAAATGCACTTGAAAGCCTCTGGCCCTTAACAGTTCAAGTTTTCCCGACTCTGGGAGCATGAAAACTCTATTGATAAAAATTTATCCAATAAATCTATAAATTTCATATTAATATTACGTTAGCGTGGTTTTTTACATCACTGGCCCTCAAACCCCCTATTTAGGTCAGGCGATGCGAGAGACGGAAAGGGATGGGCAACTTCCGCAATCTGCTCATGTGCACCCCACAGCAAGTCAGATAGCATCAAGATTCTGCTACTCGGCGAAGAAAGATGATTTCTTTAACAAAGAAGGCCAGTCACGACGACCTGTTAAGTGCGCACCGCGTGCTGGCGAAAATGATGAGAATTATGCCAAATAACGTTGGTGGGTTTGAATATGCGGAAAAGCCAGCCGTGTTTTCGTCCGAAATGAATTAACTCATCTGCATGAAAGAATTAAAAGAATGGTTAGGTGATGAAGTCATTAAATGTATAAAATATACGTTCAACGATATAAATATAATTTTTAGAGCCGGGCATCACCATTAAAAGATGACACCCATTACACCCTAAAGCTTATCAAGCTCCATACATGAAATAGCATCATTGAAGATCGGCACATGCTCTTCAGGAATGGCTGCGGAAGCTCCACTGGTCAATTCAAAACTAAGTTTTGAATCATGATAAAGCGCCCTAACCTTTATTTTATCGAGTTTGAATTCATCCTCTCCAATAAAACTCCTCAAATCATGCAAAGCATCTCCGCTAGAATTCAACTCTAAACACGCTCTTGTTTTTTCAGTGACAGGAAGATTTGACACTTTCACTTTGGAAATAGCAAATACTTTCACTCCAAAATTCTCTCGAATTATTTTCATGAAAGCCTTGAGGTCCACTGTCAAACTGCCATAGGCAACATTTAGCCCTTCTGCCTGAGACAAAAAATCAATGAAAGACTTAACAGTCTTTGGTGGATTGTAAAAAGTTAACAAACATATTTTATTACTAATCGTTTGGATAGAAAAATTAATCTGGTCAAAGACAATTCTTTCAAACTCCAAAATCTCACCAAAAGGATCGGAAACTGGTTCTAATATTACAGTTTTTTTATTAAAGGTTGCAGATATACCATTATGAATGGTTTCATATTTAGTAAAGCCAGCACCAATAGCATCAGAATAAGGGGTGTTTTTGATAAAATTAAAAACCGCCTCAGAACTGGTTCTGATCTTTAATTTCATCCACTTCAATCTTAATTGTGACATAGCCACTCCTTATGATGAATTAGCTGATTTCCATTATAATAGAATAAGCTCTATTTTCAATTAATTTATTAAACCTATCAGCTTCTCTCCCAGAGAGTTTTTGAGGTTTACTAAAATATTGTCCGTTAGCTTTATATTTTCTAACTCCTTTAACTAAATATGAAAAATTAGTGCAGTTGAGAGGATCTCCGAATTGTGCTTCAAGTTCAAAAATATCTGGGTCAGCCAATTTTTCCTTGACCTTCCATTTTATTTTCCAGATATAAAACCCTCTGTCATAAAGATCACTTAGCTCATCAGATTTAAGAACCCCCTCCCCCTTAAGAGATGCTCTTGATACATGCACCCCTGTTTCAGTGTTTCCCTCTTCAGCCTCTATTGTTTCAGGTTTTGGATGATATACATAAGCATCCGTCACATCTTCTAACTCATATCCATCCAGCGTGCGGATTAACTTGTCGAAAAAGAGAGTTCTAACATCTGCGGAAGTATTATGAGAAAGAGTGATTTCGTTTAATTTTAAATCAAGATTGCTATCGTCCGCTTGATCGTTCTGAATAGAGCTGATATGACCAAGGAGGAGTTCTTCGTAATCCTGAAGATTCTCGTTATCTGGACGACGAATGCTATAACCGTTATCAATAGGCTCGATTTCAATCAAAGCTTCTTTATTTATAGCCTGTTTAAAGTCACTTTTACCATAATTTGTAGAAATGTATCTTATATTAATAAGAATTCGAGATCCGTCCACGATTATTTTGCAATAATCATCTTGATCAGTAATTTCTTTTTTTAACTTCTCCGCTGCCTCTATGATATCTTCCTTAGCGACACTAGACTCAATTCTAACACATGTATTTTTTTCAGTTCTTGTCTGACCACCGAGCAAAGTTGCAATCTTCTGATGATCATAATAGTCATGAGTCATTCGAGAGTAGTTTCTTGCTAAATATTTTCGAGGAGTTTTTTTACAAATAATCGTGCCTCTTTCCAAGAAAAGGTCTTGTATTTCGTTTAATGTAATCTGCTTTTGGTTCAAAGCATCATACAAAGCCTTATCAGTTACACTATGAATATTTTTCATTTCGGCTCCCAAGAAATAACTTCAGCTGAAAAGAATTCTTTTACAGTAGAGACAACCTTAACATCTAAATTTTCCAGCCTCTTTTTAGTCTCTTCATCCAATCCATACTCATGCGCATACTTTTCGATCCCTCGTTGAAAATGTGAAATAACCCTGTCATCTTTTTCACGATGAGCTAGCCTTATTCTAATTTTGTTTAAGCCATCAAGAATTTGATAGTTAGATAGTAAATCTAGTAAATAAAAGAATTCATTATCGCTATTACCTTTTCTGTTGTAGTATACAACAAAGCCCTCTGGATAAATTTCCTCCTCAACATGCTTAGCTCTATTGAATTTATAAACCGCACCGTGTTTGATAATCATAAAAGGCGCTGATAATACTTCAATAGTAGCTGGCAGGTATTTTTCAGTAACAGCAACTTTATGGAAAGTAAGTTGAGGATAATAAAACCCATATTCTTCATCAGGGAATTCTTTTTTGGCAATCAAGTCATTCATGTCATTCGTTACTGCCAACATATAATTAATAAGAAACGGATCAATTATGTGAATTTGCTGTCCAGTACATAACGGAACCTTCTCCAAGTTAACAGCTTTATCTCT
Organism: Erwinia plantamica; assembly: GCF_043420595.1. Lineage (NCBI taxonomy): Bacteria > Pseudomonadati > Pseudomonadota > Gammaproteobacteria > Enterobacterales > Erwiniaceae > Erwinia > Erwinia plantamica. Next base: position 209,273 of record NZ_JBGCUC010000008.1, on the reverse strand, counting down.
CCTTCCTTTGGTAGGTTTAGGAGGATTAAAGAAATCATAAAAATCATGCTGCAATTGATTGTCATGATTAAAAACAAAAAGTAAACCACGGACTTCGCAGTCGATTTGAGAAAAATTATACTTTTCTGACCATTCAGGACTATATCGAGCACATTCAATCGTTTTTGCTAATGACTCTAATGCAGATTCTATCTTTGACGCATTTATAGAACCTATTTTATAGCTTTTCAAATCAGTATTTAAATAGATGACTTTATTTAAATATGGATCTTTATAACTAAATACCACATCCACTGGGTGTGTATGCTTCTGTTTTTTACCTTCTGGCTTATGTTTAGCTTCATCATCACAAAAGAAATCCTGATCGCAGGGGCCATGTTGTTGCCACTTAAATCGACTCATTAGATCGTCAGATATGCGTTTCGCCAAATCCTCAATAGGGCCGTTCTCTGCCATTTCATTTCCTTACTTTTTTGCAGACAATTCTCTTCGAAAGATAAAGGCAAGCTTTTTGGGTTGCAAGAACTTTGAACCTGACGTGAGAGGCTGGGCGAGTGCTGGTATCCCCGCCAAGCCAGCCAACTTCGTAGGCCGCTTTTAACGCACTTGCATAAACAAAAAAACGAGGTCAGCATTGTTCAACACACATTGATGTAAGTAATGGCTTGCAAACTTCCGCTCTTCGATGCCTTACATCCACCAGCTATGCTAAAAAAACGCCCCCAATCGGGAGCGCTATGGTGTAATTATGCGGCCTTTTTTCGCAGTGAATGCAAACGAAGCGACCAGTTACCGAGATAATGGCCCGGCGTCAGCAGTACCCGCCGACGTTCGTCACACAATGCGTTGCCAATGACGACCTCACCAGCCACGCCGCAGAGCGATAACTGGATGTAGGCCATGCCAGCGGCCAGTGGATCAATATCCGTCGCGGAAACCCACAGATAGCGGTGTGACGCATAGCCTGCCTGGTTAAGAGCATCGGCAAAAGCCAGTACCATACAACCGGCACCGCAGGCAGGCTCGCTGAGAGTGATGAAAGGCTTTTCATCAAACATAGCCTTCACATCTCCCAGTTGCAGCTGCGCCATCATTCTGGCCACATCCCAGGGGGTGAAGAACTGGCCGCGATACTTATCGCCCAGTTCCAGCTGCATAAACACGTTACCCAGAAAATCACAGAACCCATCCTGCAGCCCGTTAACCACATGAGCCAGCAGTTGCGCCATACGGACAACATCCGGCTTTTCATAACCACCGATTATTCGAAGATATTTAGCTTCTCGCTTTTCACTGAAACAGAGACGGTTCTCCAGCGCAATAACGCTGCAGCTGACAAAATCTTCGAATACCTTATGGCGGTGATGGTATCGTGCAGTCTGATTAAAAAGTGAGATAAACGCTTTTTCATGGTCAATTAAACCGGCCATACGCATTTCTCCATAAAAAAGAGGAACACGTACCCCGGGCAGGAGAACAGTGTTCCCCTGAGGGTAAAAAAGCTGCAGCCGGTGAAGGCTGCAGCACGGTTAAATGGTCAGAAACCGGTTATCCACGGACTTCGCTGTAACCAACCGTCTCCGGTTCAGGATGCGACTGTTCACTACTGACCAGATACAGAGCCGGCACGGACTGTAGAGTGTCCACCGGCAACCCCTGGTGGCCATCCACATGCGCCCCGAGGTCATAACAGTCATAACCACCAAAGCCGCTGACCGTTTCGCTGTACGTATGTCGCACTTCACACTCAAAGAGAGCAGAAATACCGGCCACCACCTCACCTGACGGCGGATACCATGGAGAATCCAGCCGCAACGTTAACCCGTTAGCGGCATGGCGGTGCAGGTTTACATTATGCCCGGCCGGCCACTCCATCCCGTAAATACGACTGTAGAAGCTCACCGTTGTGGAGATTCCTGTCAGCAGCCCACCGGAGCCGTTAAGCTCAGTGGCCAGCCGCGTCGGAATAACCATCAGCATATCGCAGGGCTGCGACCGTTCCGGGTATTCCCGCAGATGTTCCCAGCAAGCCGCTGCATCAGGCTCATCGTTCATGCCGGCCAGACCGAACCAGTCCGCATACTGCCTTTTCATCAGCGCCGCCATGATATCCCGTGACGCCTGGGGGATATTTTCCCACTTCAGCGCCCCCAGGCCAGACTGGTGATATAGCCGGTCAATCCGGCGTATTGTCTCCGTATCCAGCGCCACGTCTTTCTGTAGCAGTTCCAGCCACTGCTCAAACGCAAGGTTAGCGGCCGTCGACTGCCCGACACCGTGACGAACCAGCCCCTGAAAGGGAGTGTACGAGACAGTTCGCACCGGTTTCAGTATCCCCGCACACCCGGCCAGGAACAGCTGTATACTCTGCAGTATTGCGTGGCGATAGCGCGGCGTGTCTGCGCCGTTTATCCACTGCTGCAACACATCAATACAGACGGATTTACCTGTAATTAAAAAGTGGTTATGACACCATTCGGACATAATTTGATACTCCTCTTCAAACAAAAAGAGGACATTGCCCGTGATGGGCAATGCCCTCACGGGATGGCGACAATGGCAAATTAATCGTCACCTGATGAATTTATTATGCGGCGTCAGCATTTCTGCCGGTCAACGCAAGAAGATATTCCGAAGCCTCACGCGCCTGCCGGCAGGCGCGAAACAGTGCTTTTTTGTCAGACTTCAGTACCTTCAGCCAGCCCTCCACATAGCTGTCGTGCCGTACTTCGCCGAACACACCCAGCTGCGCGCATAAAAACGCACTGCCCATTTCGGCTATCAGCTCTTCGAAGGCATATACCGGGCCTCCGAACTTACGGGACGAAGATGTTATTCCCTCCCGGTTCAGGCGCCTCGCATGGCCGGTGCTGTGTACAAGCTCATGCAGCAGCGTGGACCACCAGTCCGCTTCCGTGAAAAACTGCTCTGCCAGCGGCATCACAATTTCATCCGTCAGCGGCCTGTAATACGCCCGGTCCTGAGGCAGCATCCGGTGCTTAACGCCGGTGGCGTTAAATATCCGGACCACTTTGTCCATTACTTCCGGACTGAGTACGCCGTCTTCATCCATCGTCTGGATCTGCTCAGGTGAAGCGGCAATATCTGCCGGCAGCCCTTCACACTGCTCTGCGTTGAACAGCTGCAGGGGCTTAAGCATCGGCACCGTTTCCATCAGCGGCCTGCCTTCACTGTCGTACAGGCGGTTCCCTTCACGGTCTTCCGCCTGTTTCGTCCAGTCTTTATAAATCACCGCCAGGGTGGCTTTCTCACCCTTACGAACCTGGCCACCTGTCTGCTGCGCCTGCCGGTAAGTCAGCCAGTAGTTATTGCGAAACCCCTGCTCTTCCGCAGACATCCAGAGAAGCAGAACATTCACGCCGCTGTAATGACGGCCGGTAGTGGCATTTAGCGGCAGACCAGCCAACTCGCTGCCGGCGACGGCACGCCATGGCTTGCGCCAGGGTTCCACGCCGTTCTCCAGCGCGATGATTATCCGGTCTGTGATTTTCCGGTACAGGTCCACCGACTTTGCCGGATGCTGTTTTGTAGTGCTTTTACGCAATGGTTTCTTTTTCACGGGAAACTCCTCAATAAAAAAGGCGTATCCCGGCCCGGTGGCGTGGAATACGCCCCGGGGACAGTTGATTAGTTTGTGACAAAAAGCAGCGCGCCTGTTGGAGAAACACTTCTCGCGCGACGATGCAGCAGGTTTACAGCCGTAATAAAATCAAAATGGTCACCGCGCTTTGCGCGCTTACATCTGATGTGCTTACATTTCCAGAAAAGGCGGTATGCGGCTTCCCGCCACTGAATGTACTCACCAGGACCAACGCAGGCATTGAAATGAGCAATAGCCATCGTGTTCATTCTGTTGGTCAGGCTGCGGTATTTAGCGACCGGCACATAGTCCGGATCGTCGGTAAATACCTTTGGGCTGATATCATCCTGCACAATAACCAGCTGCAAAGACTTGATTATGATGTCCCAACGCTGGCCCTCTGTCAGGCAGAGTCTTTCGCTAAAAATTTCCTCACTAATAAGCAGTCTTGTCATCGTCTGCCATTCCAGGTCACATGCGGGATTGCATCCTTCAGCAAATGCCTGGTAGATTTGGTGTCTTAGTCGACTACCTTCAGCGATCCCCCCATCCTCAACCATCAAATAAATACCGTTATCTTTAATCAGCATTACGGGTTTATTTCTGGAAATGGATTCGGTTACTACTGATTTAAGGTCAGCTCCATAAAAACGTAACATAATTGCTTCTCCTCGGTATTTACGGAGAAAGCATCCCGGGAGGGAAACTCCCTCCGGGATAAGTGAAAACAAATATCAGCGATGAAAGCATCGCCTTAGTCAGACAAAATCAGAGTTTCCAGGATACAAATATAAATGCGCTTTCCTGGTAAAAATCGAGTGTACAAATGCAGTACTGCGCCCATATAGCAAGCAGCTGCAGTGCGTAGAACATCTCTCCGTACTGCAGGTCATTACCCGGCAATGCAAAGCGGCCGTTATGGATATCTTCGCGCAGTAACGCAAGATGATTACGCGACAGAAAAACAGGCTCGTTGTTCGGCATACCTTCTTCGTATTCCGCAACGTTAACGCAGACCCATTTGATTAACGCCAGAAAATTATTCAACGTCACAATTCCCTGATACGCCGGAGAAAATGGTGTTCCGCGGCTGGTTCCAAGAGCAATACTGACATCCGGAAAGCTGAAGAGCGTCGCCTTTTCTTGTATAGGCGAGAACGATGATTGTGATGTCATGAATAAATCCTCATTTCAATTAACAAAAAACGGGATTTATTCCCCTAACGGGTATAGATCCCGTTTGGGTAGCTACAAAGGTCAGGTAGATATCAACTCATATACCCGCCTGATTCACGAATAAGACGCTGTATCTGGATCGCGCCACAGGTGGCCAGATTCCGGGTTATAGCGTCGGGTTGCCAGATTTTTCACTTCCGGCAAACAGGCATATCGCTTGTCTGTCAGGTACATATCCAGCCTGGTTACCTGAGCACGCAGCTCCCTTGCCGTACTGTAATTATCCCAGCCGGACTCAAATGCTGCTTCTTCGCGCAGACTGCATTGTTTCGCCTGTAACGTCGCGATGTCCTGCGGCGGCGTCAGCGGCATAAACCAGATAAGGCCTTGCGAAAAGTCGCCACACAGAACCCGGCGACTTTGGCGATCGTAAATTTCCGCAAAACGCGGGGAAAAAGACAAGGGGCCACAGTCGTGTCCCAGCTCAGAGTCATAGTAATCTTCGTCTTCATCACGGATGGGCCAGCTGTCAGTCTCATAGAGACGAGCCAGTTTTTCCACTGCTCCGCTGATAGTCGACGATTCACAAACGGTCAGGATTTCTTCACGATAATATGAGCCATATATCGGATCATCTTCCGGATACTCTGTCATACCGATAACCCGGATCTCAAACTGTCGATGGAACACGTCTTCCCGTAAAGCGACTCCGGTTTGATACGGTGTATGAATAAAGTTCATGATGCTTTTCCTTCTGATTAACAAGAGGAAAAGCCTCCCGTCGGGAAGAACTTTCCCTCGGGATAAGACAATTACGCGTACTATCGGTGCAGAAGCATGCGATGTACTGAATGGTCGTTATGGCTGGAAGCGATAACGAAAGCGAGCCAGGTGCTCAGCCTGTCGGCACGCAAGCCGGTAAGCTTTACGCCACCCGGCATTTTCAGGAACCGGTACAGTTAAACGGGAATAAATATATTCACCACTGTGCCAGCCTCTGCGTAGCGTGAGCCATACCCGCAGGCCTTTCTCTGTCGACGCGACATGAGCGCGAACGGAAAAGTTACCGGGTACGTTGGTAAACCACTTGCTGTCATGGGGTAACCGTCTGCCCCGGATTATTCGCTGAATGACCGTTTTTAGGCGATAAGGCCAGTGAACAATGAGGGGAAGTGCTAAACCGGATGATTCGGACATCGTGTTTCTCCTGTAAAAAAAAACGGGAAACACCTGCCCGATCGGGAAGATATTTCCCGTCGGGGAGTCAGAAACGGCATTATTCTGACTGTCTGGTAAGTTTAAGAAACCTTCATCGTCGCGTCATAGTGCGCTTGTATTGACGATATCTGCTTCCAAAGGTGCGCAGATGTACCACATTCAATATGCTCTCCCTTGCAGGCTGAGGGAGATTTCTTTGCAGTCACCCGAAGGCGTTTCTCACAGACTGCTGAAACATTGGTGGTCGCTTAAGCGACAGGTTAGCGTTTAAATAATAAGCACACCCGCAAGGTGATTTCAAGTCACCGTCGCCTATTGTGGGCGACGGTGACAAACGTCTTCAGTCATCATACGGAGACGGTACGTCGGGTTGATTATCATTACGCACATAAACACGTCCTGTACACGAAGCACCACCCATCGTCTGCCAGCCCCACTCAGGCTTTACTGCGCCCCCTTCAACAAGGTGGTGGAGCCGATGAATATTACTTTCAGCATCGCTGATCCATTTGTCAGGGTTTTCCAGCCAGAATTTTCCTTCGCGATATCGACTGATCGCATCCCGACATTCAGCTATCATATTTTGCAGCAATTTTTTGTACGCATCTGGTCTGGCAACCTGAATAATCTCATGCATATATTCACCCAAACGGCCGCCACAGTATTCATTCCAGTTATCATGAAAATCCAGTGTTTGTGAATATTTTTCCTCTTTATAAACAGACTCAGCATTAAAGATGGTTTTAAGTAATTTCTCTCCATTATCCTCTGCGATGGTATCTTCTGCACCATCAATACGGGGAAGTTCAAAATGTAACAATTGCAGATATGCGCACAGGACATTCAGTTCGTGAAAGGTCAATGTTGTACGCACACCATAAAACTTATGCGAGCGGGAATACTCATGCTCTAACTTATAAACATTCATTCATCCAAACCCTCTTTAAAATACACTTGCTTTATATAACGTCCTCGTCCATCTCCATGCCCTAAATCCATCGATACTAAAGCCTCCGCTTCATTCCGACTCATGCCATTATTGACATGAAAATTCACAGCATCTTTTGCATAGGCATAGCGCAAAGAATGCGGCGCATTCTCCCCTGTCATTCCGGCATCGCGAAGAATATTACGATAGCGTTCTATTGCAGTATGCAAGGTTGGCTTGTTGATAAGTTTCCCGTTATTATCGTCACAATACGTAATAGCTTTATTTAAAAGCGTCAGAACTTTTTCCCTGTCAAAAACTGTTGTCTCTCTCGGACGCCCCCCTTTTGTTCCGAATACAACCCGGACACGTTCATTTCCACTTAAAAGCGACTGCTGCCACGTTTTTAATGATTTAGCTGACTGAACAGTTTCTTCAGTTCTAAGTCCAATATAACGAGCCAGTTGAACCGCGAGGGCCACACCTTCGTCTTTTTTCATTGCATAATTAATAACCTCACGAAGCGTGTCGTCAGATATTGCCTTTTTAGTACCATCCCGGCTTGCACCAGAAATTCCCAACGCTTTGTTGCTCAATAATTCATGCTGAGGATTTGCCAGTTTATTTCTTCCGGCAACAGACATGATCGAACGTACAGCTGCCATTTCGTTTTGCAATGTTCGATTTGATATCTTTTCCGCCTGTCGACTCTGAATGTATCTCTGAATATGGACAGTCTTTATATGCTTTGCATCCCTGATCTGAATATTTAACTTCGCCAGCCGTTCAGAGAATCGTTCGGCAATTCTTGAACGGTCTGCGACAGTTTTAAAACTACCCTGCCCCTGACGTGCAAGCGTGACGAGCTGTTTATCAAGTTGCTTACTGAATCTGGACATTCTTATATCTCCCTGTGGCATACACAACCTTCTGCTTTCTACAAAACAGACGGATCTGTACCCCATGATTTCATCCCCGACGACACGGTTACTTTTGCGCTTCCTGCGTCTCAGCTGATATCTGTGCATCGGGGCGGCGAAATGTTGAGTTCTTGCGAGGCACCGCAGGTCTCTGACCTGTTTGCTGCTAATGCAGAGCTGACGTTCGTCAAGCTGCCTCCAACACTACCTGCGTAGTGTCGCCATCGATATCGAGCCGATTTTCTCCTTATTAAGTTTGAGACGTTCAGACGGGTATTCCGTCGTGCAAACGTTGATGTGAAGACGTTTTCTCTCCGAATAACACGGACTACGTGTGTGTCAGATGGTACGAAAACGATGAAAACCACGCTGTGCGTGTGTTTGAATGGTATGCGCTGCGCGCGTCACTTGGTGTTCGCTTCGCTTGCACACAAGTGACGCCGCGCAGTTTCGTACACGTAATGCAACGCCGTAAGCGGCCAAATGTTCCAAATGGCCTTATCCGGTCGATGCAAAAGTCGTACGAAACTCAGGACGTATTACTGAAGAAGCGAAATGTTGATGCGACTTCCATAGACAACGTTCGTCTGACCGGAAGTAGCCAGCCCGTTGTACAACACCCGAACCGGTGTGCAACTGAGCAAAGAGAAAGAAACCCTCATCGCCGCGTCATAGTGCGCTTGTATTGACGATATCTGCTTCCAAAGGTGTGCAGATGTACCACATTCAATATGCTCTCCCTTTCAGGCTGCGGGAGAATTCTTTTGCAGTCACCCGAAGGCGTTCCTCACAGACTGCACGGAACATTGGTGGTCGTCATTGACGGACGACAGTCGTACAGGAGTAAAATATCAAACAGCAGAGAAGACGTCAAATAATGAGCGTTACCATAGAGGACAAGTAAAAGGACTATCGGAGCCGGACTTAATCCACTCAGATAAAAGGCGATTAACTACATGCGGACAACGTATTTTTCCGTTCTGTCCAGATATCAGGTTCAACATCAATCTGGCTTATATCAACAAACATAAACGGTATTTTACTCTTTTTCATCAGAGCCAATAGCTTCCGATCACGCTCCACTCTTTTAGGTGCCTTATGTGATGAGTCATTAAGTTCAATTACGCAAACAATTTTATTTGTTTTTATTGAAACAATAACAAAATCCATCGCCATTTTACTGAACATAGAGAAAAAGCGTGACTGTTCCTCTTTAGAAAAACCACCCTGTTCCGGGAGATCAATTAACTGACCTAGTGATACCTGGCAGCTCACATAACAATGTCTACCAAACCAATCCTCAAGGTTTTTCCTGTAAATTATTTCAGCGTTACTCAATAAGCAGCCACTTTCTCTTTTGCGCAGAATAACTCCTTTCTGCATCATATTCCAGAACAGGTCATCAAGTTCTTCCCAGCGAGAGTCCCTGTATTTTTTCGGCGGTACATATGGTTCAGGCTGATGAGCAGCTTTTGGGGCAAAATGAACGTTCCGATAACCAGAAGTCGTTTTTTTCTTCTCCGGTTCCTTACCAAATAAGAAATCAGTCAGGAATTTCAGAATATATTTTACAATTGCATCCATGGCACACCTAATAATCTATATGAAAAAAGGAAGGCGGTTTATAAGATGGGCACTTAAACATCACTACGCTAATAAATGCCCGTCAACAAACAATTACGAATATATCAATGAACCGTTCCTTCAGCCACCCCTTTAATATTATCCATCAACTGCTGAAGGCTGTCACTTACCAGTCTTTTTTGTGACGATGAACTATAGGTAATATAAAGTCGACTTCCTGCACCATTCTTTTCAACCTCTATGGTAAGATGATCGTCCTGATCTCCCCAGTCAGATCCCATTTTATAATAACTTCCGGGCATCGCTTCCCATTCTTGGCCATTACCGGTTATTGCACTTGCGACCCAAGCACCATTAGTATTTTTCTTCTTGATAGAATCCACTTCTTCATTGGAAATAAACTGATAATGGCGTTTAAGCCTTGCAGCTGCCGTATCCACGTCAACAGGCAAATCATATTTATTAGATGACGACTCTTTTTTTGAAGGTTGCGATGGAGACAAATGAGGCATTCCACTATCCGATGAACCACTACTCCCTCGGAGCGTATTCATGATATTAGAAGCACCATCGCTTACCTTTTTATTAGTCGCTGAAATTTCCTCCATAGAACAAGCTGTCGTAAGCATAGAAACAATACAGACGGCTAACATTTTCTTCCCGAACATCCCTTCCTCCTTAATAACTCTTACAATCCAAATAAGCTGAGAAAAAAGCTTCTCCTACAATAGCGCCGTTTGAATTGCACATTCCTTCGCCAAGTCTTATGATACAAGGAAATTTTGAACAAAAAAACATCATTTTTCAGGCAGGAGAGTCAAGATATGAATGCATTTATGAAAAAACTGTTAAATGCTGTGCTACCAGATCCCGCTCCCAGTGACACCCCTTCTGATGAGTCACTGTGGCAAGCGGAAACCAAGCCTTTTTGTACTAAATTTGAAACAAGGATCGATGGAGATTATATCTACGACGGTACGAATGAACATAGGCTAAGTGATAACGATTAGTAGCAGTATCCCAATAATGATACCGCTACTACATGATTATTTTTTCATCCCACTATCAATACCTTTTGATAAAGATCCGATTCCAGAATTAACTACATTTCCTGCGTGAGAGGCAGCTAATTTAGACTCAGATGTTCCACTCATCAATCCGCGGCTAATTTCACTTCCAATATTCACCCCTGCCCAAGACAGAGCACCAACCCACACAGCCGGCAACATGAGAAACATCGTCCCTATAACCAGATTCATAATCAGATCATCCGATGTATTCTGAAATCCCATCATATTAAAGCGTGAGTGGGTATCAGAACTGTATAGCGCCGTCAGCAACCAGCTGTCGAGCCAGCGGGCCAGCTCCCACCAGAACGTCAGGAAGTTAACGGCAAAAATGACAAACGTTAGGGTGATCACCGTCTTGAATTCATAGGCCGCAAAGGCAAGGATCAACGGCACTATAATATAAATGGTCATCAGCATAACGGCCTGCACCATCGGTAATGCCTGACGCATCGCGTCCAGAGCCGGGAACGCACCCAGTGAGGCCACCGAAGAACCTGCAGTTCCGGCAGCACGAGAAATTGCATTCATTGCCGTCATATCCGCATTACCACCATAGCCGCTATACACTTCACCACCATGCGATACCGTCAGGTTCGCCGGGCTGACGAGCCGACGTATAACCTCTTCCTGATAATCCGTCTGGCTGCTGCCAATCATCTTCATCGCCGCAGATAAGCGCAGCCAGTAGCTGTCATCAACCTGCTTCATCACCCTGGCCTTCAGGCCAGTCTCTGCTGCCGACCACCACTCAGAACAGTAGGGATATCCCCCATTGCCAGTATTCGGTCGGCCACTGTCACGGTCGTCACTCCAGGAAAACATTCCTCGCGGCAATTTCGACTGCAGGGTTGTGTAGTCCCCTTTCAGAAAGGTACTGCTGCCTATCCAGCTGAGATCTGACAGAACGGCTTTATCCGTCGTCTGCCCCTGGTCACGCCGTTTCCACTGGTAAAGCGCAAGTGAGTAGCAGTCGTTGGTAAAATCCTGCAACTCATCAGCCAGCGCGCGGTTCTCAATGAACATCCGCTGCACCTCAAACCGCAGTTGCCGCAGATCCGGCCGGCAGGGAATGCTGGCCACAGCTGCCTGAGTCACGCCTTTGGATAACTTATGGACCAGCACCCACCAGACCGGCGCAGCTGCGCTTTCGCCGTCCATACTGGAGATAATGTTGTTGTAACCACTTTCATCAGGCGCTTTTGGTGTCCAGGTTCCGCACGTTTTCGCCCGGGTTTTATCAAATTCCAGCGTGGTCAGACTCACCTGAATCAGCGGCACGCAACAGGCAATCATCACGAAGAACGCACCATAAAGCGCATTCTCGATGCGGGGTAACGACAGCATGCCCTTGTTGCCTTCATCTTCTCCTTCTTCGCGAACCTTCAGCCAGATACCCACTACCTTAAAGACCAAAGGCAGCGCAAACAGTCCGGTACTGACAAGGACGTCCCAGAGGCCATTATTGACCAGCCAGCCCAGCAGGGTCAGGAAATACTCCAGATAGCTGTTCGTTGTCATAGTGAATCAGCCTCCCATGCCGGAAAAAACGGAGTACTCGCAGACCAAGAAGAATAATGTGCTGGCGCTGGCGATGCGCAGCAGTGGCCGACGATATTCCGGCCGAAAGCCCGGCGCATGCCAGATTTTCCACAGCCCCCACCCGACTGCACAGTAAAGAACCAGCCGCCATGCCAGCCAGCCGTAGCGCGTTGCGTGCATCCATCGTTTCAGAGACGCCACGCTCTCCGGATGACGCATCCCGATATCGGCCAGCCAGAGTCCCACGGTCATCATCAGCGCCAGGAGCAGCAGATATAGCAGCCCAACCTTTAACCCTTTTCCCGTTTTACGCAGCAGGTCGCGGTGATTGTTTTTCATATTCACAACGTCCTTATTCTGCATCCGGGGTATCGAGCTTCTGGAACCGGCTGTCGGCATTGTCCGTCTGCTGAATCATCGGGTTTGTACCTACACGTTCGTTGTCCCGTTCAATGATGGTCAACACCGAGTTCCTCGCCAGCTCACGCTTCAGGTCCATTTCATTCTTCAATGCCATGATTTCGCGATCGAGCGCGTCAATACGGCGTTCTCCTTCCTGTAATGCAGCATCTTGAGATGCTGCGTTAGGTTCCGACATCCCTGTTATCAACATCCGACGCATCAGTAGTGCAGTTTCAACCGTGTCAGACATAGCAAGCTCGCTGGCAAGACGGGCCGTCAGCGCGGTATTATCTGGGTCACGCTGCAGTGCCTTTATCACATTGGCCGTCAAGGAAAGCCCGCCTGTTTTCAGCTTTGCCAGTTCAGTAGCAGTTGGCTTCACGGTACCGTTGACCAGTTTCACCAGTTGTTCTGTATTAACCTTTGTCGCTTCTTCAAGTAATGGAGCAAATCCTGTACCAGCCACAGATGAACCAGGCTGCTCATCCTCTCCTCCACTGGTACATTCAGAGGCATTGCCACAGGTTCGTAATGATTTATCACCCAGCACCTTCACAACAGCCTTAGCCGCTTCTTCAGCATTACTAAATTTACTGCAGGCACCGCCATTACAACTGTTTTCGCTGACTAATTGTGTGCTGGTTACAGACAGGTCATTCATCATATTGAACCCTGCAGCAGCAAGGTCATGTGTAGGTTTAATAGCGGGTTGTCCGGCACCTCCTCGCTGCTGCCCCCCAATCCAGTTATTACCTTTATTACCTGACGCTTTGCGCCCCGCCTCATTAGTGCGTACGGCGTCTGCATCACCGCTGTTAACAATAGACTTGTATTCTTCCAGCATGGCCTGCTGAGTCCATTTGCTACTGTCGGTGAAATCTGCCAATTTCTTCGCCATGTTCTGACAGTTCAGTTGTGCTTTGTCGAACGAGACGTTCGCCTGCAGCACACCGTTGGTCAGCATGTCATACAGACCTGGATTAGCCCTCTGAATAAGCATCGCTGGCAGGCTGGCCACCGCGCCAGTTGCCCCCTGAATAACGTCACCCATCAGGTTTTTAAAACCATCGGTTACGCCGTTTAACTGGTTGCCAATTGTGGTTTTGAGGTCAAAGTTGCCGCACATCAGGTCACTGCTCCACCCCACATCCAGACCCATTTTCTTCATATTGCTGCGCGTCGCCGGCTGCGATATCACCGATCCACCACCCAGGGTATAAAACAATTTATCGGATACCGCGCCGTCAACGGATTTGCCGTAGCCAAAAGCGCTGTCATTAACCTGTGGTAGCGAAATTTCAGCCCGGGCAGGCAATATGGCGCCCACTGTGCCGGCAAGCAGTAGCACTGCGCCGGTTGCTGATTTAAATGTATCGATGTTCATGTTTTACCTCGTCAAAAATCAGTGCTGCTCAGGAATCTCTGCCCCATACGCTTGCAGCAGCTGTAGGGCTGCCACAGCGCAAAGGCCTCGTTATTATCAGTAGCCGCGCTGTGGCTCCCGTCCGGAAATACCGCGCAGCTTTGAGTCATCTGAGGCGCCAGACGCTGCCACTTATGGTTCTTAGTGCCGGTGTTTTCCGTGACTTCTCCCGGTGGCCAGTACCCGTCGCGGCGGGTCCCCTTTAGCACCTGATAAACGTGCGGCTGACCTGTCCGGGTAATAATGTCCGCCACACGTTGCGCCACCACCGCCGACGCTTTGTCATCATCGGTCTGGCTGACAAATCCAGAGCGCGGGTAGACGTTGCCCCACATGTTGCCGGATGCCTGGCTACCGATTTCCCGTCGACCGGGGACCAGTGCTTCGGGATAAAGCGATTCCGGCACGCCCGTTCGCCAGGCAATCGAGTCCAGCGTGCTGAGGAAATACGGCATCAGTGGCGTGGCGGCGCTATCGCAGGAATATCCGGCGATACTGCCACCGATAAGAGACGTGGCCGGATGTCCAATGGCATCGGCGTATTTGAAGCGAATACTGGATTTACGCTGCCCCGGGTTCTTCATATCTGCCGGGTTGGCACCACCGGCAGACACGCCGGACAGAGCGCCAGTAACGGCATTTTCCAGCCCACCCGCCGTCTGGCTGACAAAAGCCATCTCTGTCCAGGGATTTCCACCGGGCGCAACGTAGGTCGAAACCACCGCTTCCGGGATAAAATGGGTGACCTTTACAGAGGTTTTTACGGTGCAGCCGAATGCAGTACAGAACAGCCAGTAGCAGATACCGCTTACCCGCCAACTAATGCAGTCCTGCGTCACTGCGCTGGCCACTATCTGTGCCGTATTCAACGCAGCAAACGCTGCAGGTATTGACGCTGTGGCCAGAACGGTGGCGACAGCGGCAGAGCAGAACGTTTTTCTGAGTCGGGAAGGAGGCTGATTCACTGACCACCTCCTGCCTGCAGCCGTAGTGCCTGAGCCCGCGCTACATCAGTTGTGCCATAAACCACTTCCCGGTCGTCAAAAACGACAGCGGGCACCTTGCGGATACCGAGGTCCCGGGCATGCACTACCTGGCGATATGCCGTGACCAGTTGCTGCTGCTTTTGTTGCCACTGGGGGGAGGACATCACCTGTTTTGCCTGCATTGTTGCCTGCTCCGGGTCAGCCGGCAACTGACCAAACATTTTCAACTGCAGGCGCTCAGGCTCATCCAGCAAAACAACCGCGACATCAGGGGGAAGATTTTCAGGTAAGTGCTGGCTGTCGGTATATACCACCGTGCCGGCCAGAACGGACACCGGCAGCAATGCCGGCAGAGGGAGAAAATTGCGTAATTTCATTAGGGAGACTCCGTCAGACTGAATCGCCTGACAGCGTGCTCGCCCATAGACAAAAAAACCGTAATAAACTAAAAATGGAATGCTAAAGATTTATTTGCCTGATGCAGGGATGTAGAACGGATGAAACTTTTTCACGGTACACGAGCAAACTTTACTAAATTTAGCGTTGACTACCCTGGGACAGGAGAAGGAGGAAGGATTCATGCAATCTGGTTCACTGATAATTTTAAAGGAGCCAAAAATCATGCGTTACTCTATGCCCGGCAACCCGGTCCAGGACGAGTCTATGAGTGTGAGCTCTCTGATGATGCTTTAATACTGAAAACAGATATCCCACTTTATGAGCAAATCGCGGTATACAAAGCAATTAGTACACATTTACCTGTCTCTATATCCGTGCAAAAATATTATGATCATCTTTTCGGTGATTACCACCGACTGTCAGGTAAATTTAACCATCATTCCAATGACGAAGATCTCCATAACAACATATTGATGAGTGCGGGGATTGATGCGATTCATGATTATGAAGGTTCGTGGACTGACCCCTACTTACACGGCAGCACAACCGTAGTGCTCTCCCTTGAGAAAATAAAAATTTTGGAAATTCATGAGCTGTTTTGTTAAATAATCAGCTGAGGATATACTTCTTTCTCCAAATCAATAATACAGGAGAAATTATGATTGACGATACGAATAGCAGTGATGACCTTAACGGCTGGCTTTGGCATGCGGTTAAAAGCAGAAGTCAGCTTTTAACGCCTATAGGATTAACTGAAGAACCCGCGAAAAAACTTCTGCTCGTTCATTATTCAGTTAAAGAAGACACCCGCCCCGATTTCACGAGTACTCGTTACCATTGGACAACGCATATATCTAACTGGCATTTGAATACGGCAAACAGCACAGGTAATGCATTATGGTATACTGACCTGTTCTTCCTCAAATTGTGGCTTCCTGCCGAATGGGACGATTTGGACATCTTTAACTGTAAACATTTCCCGCCAATCAGGGCAGGGATGACGAAAAATGGCTCGGAAGTTGCGCTGGATTTCACAGAAGGATGGCTTGAAGAACATGGAGTCAGTCTTCCCCTTGGAGATCGCTATCTGGGACACATCAAACTTGGAATAGACGAGAATACCGGATTATTCTACGAACGTGATTAACCAAAATAGCAGTAAAAGAAAGAGTCGGGTATAAAAACCGACTCTTTCCGGACTCATCATAACTCAGTGCACAATTAAGCTGTTGAGCCACAACACCAGGTAAACCATATCAGCCGCGTCCGTCACGGTGATATACCAGCGGGGATGTTCGTACTCCTCCTCTGCCGGCCAGCTTCCCTGCCCGCTAACAGTGATAAGAATATTAACAGCTCTGCGGAGTCTGCCCTCCACCGTCACCGCCACACAGCTGCTCAGACCCACCCGATGAGGGTGACAGGTAACGGTCACCGGGCCATTCAGTCGCTGTCGGATGTGTTCGCTCAGACGTTGCAGATTAGCCTGCGTCACTACAGACATCCCGGGTTCACCCTGCGGTGACAGGGTGAAAATTGTGTTATCCGGGGTGTTGTTACCGCAGACACAGGGCACCGGATACTTCAGCGTCATCATGCTGCTGTGCTCTCCTCGTCGTGTGCGTCAGCCAGTCCGCGCAACCGGTCCAGTTTGCGGGCAATCAGTTTCGCCGCATCAAGTTCGCTACAGTGATGCTCGCGCATCAGCGCCCGGCGTTCCGCCTTTTCCTCTTTCTCCGTCATGCCCAGCGCGAGATACAGACTGGGGGGAACAGCACGGAACAGCGCCTCAATACGTTTGGCCAGCACCACCCCTTCGGTATAGCAGCCTGACAGTTTGCGGGCAGAAAGCAGCACGGCTTCCTGTTCAGGCGTAAGCGCACGGAACCGGCTGATATCTTTCACCTCTTCCGGTGGCATGGTAAGGCAAATCCACCACTCCGCCATGTTCAGCATTTTCTCAGCAATATCCGGGAAGTCCTTCAGGTTCTGCGTGGCCAGCCACAGCCAGGCCCCTAACTTTCGCCACATTTTGACCACTTTGGTCATATACGGTGACAGCAGTGGATTAACCGTCACAATATGTGCCTCATCCACCGCGAAGACAATATCGCGGCCGAGATACTGGTCCCGTTCCGCAATATTGTTAATCATGTTGGTCATCGAGACCATGGTCAGCGCCATCTGCGCCTCATAGCCTTCGCGTGCAAGATGCCCCAAATCCACCAGGGTAACGTCGGCCTCAGGCCATAATTCCCCTTCCCTGTTAAACAGCTCCGCTTCAAAGCTGCCGGCTTGGGTGAACATCCCCAGCGCTTCCGCCATCTCTGCGGCTTTCGCCTTACGCTGGACATTACGGACATTCTGCCCCTCATGGCTGTCATTCCCGGCAATACTGTATAACGCTCTCTGCAGGTCAGAAGGCAGCATCTGTCGCCCTTCTTTCCAGGTCGCATGAGCGGCCATCAGCAGCGCCTCACGGATCATCGCTCTATCGGCACGCTTCATCTCAGCTTCTTCTTTCGGATCGCCGCCCGTAATCATCATGCGGGCGGATATTTCCATCTCGCCCAGGATGTCACGTTTATCCTCATCTTCTTCATCAGGATTAGCATCAATATCCGGGAGTTCATTCTCATTCACTGACTGGACAGATATCCCTTCTTCGACAAGCTTATGCGCATCAGCGAACGGCGGCAGACTGACGCCGCTGCCAGGTTTAACGCTGATTTTATTAACCGTCAGCCCCAGATTTTCAAAGTAATCGGCCTGCAGGCCGAACGAGTTGCCTGCTTCCGCAATAAAAAGACGCGGCCGGTGAACCGCCATTACCTGTGAAAACATGGTACACAATGTGGCTGACTTGCCGGCGCCAGTAGGGCCGAAGAGCAGCATATGTGCATTCTGCGTACGATCCAGCTTATTAAGTGGATCAAATGTCAGAATATCCCCTCCACGATTAAAAAAGCTGAAGCCTGGATTCCCTGTGCCTGTTTCTCGCCCTGTGACTGGCAGTAACCCCGCCAGGTGCTGTACCCATGTTAGACGGGTATACCAGTGTTTTTTATCCGTATCCGGGTTAAAGCACATCGGCAGTGCCCGAATCCATGCATTTAGTGGCCCTACCTCGAACTCAGAGCGAACCGGCTGCATACCAGCGCCCAACAGGACGGTAGTGAGATCAAGACGCCTGCGCTTCAGGCTGTCCAGGTCATCACCACGTAGCAGGAAAGTTATGCCGGCACAATAAAGCTTGTGGCGGTTCCCCAGATACTCTTTCACCGTTTTCACATCCTGACGCACTCGTCCGGATTCAGTATTTTCCCCGACGGCATTTTTCGACAGCCGGTTGAACTGCTCTTCCAGCCGGTCCTGCGGCTGCACAACTATCGTCATGCACAACAGAGTCCCTTCCGGAAACATATCCATCAGCGCGTTGATTTTTTTCTCACCCCGGGCATGTTCGCCGGTGATGGTACCCGGCTCCGGTGGAGTACGCAGTCTCTCAACCGGCAGCGCACAATGTGGTTTATTATCTATCCACCATACGCCGTTTTCCGGATCGGATATGGGTGGCGTAAACCATAGCGTTTCAGCAAAATCGTTGCTGACCGGCACCACGCCCGCCGGGGTATCGCGCGGATCGGCATAAGCCGCCTGACGATACAGCGTGGATTTATCCACCCAGTCCGGAGACGGGTTAAACAGACGCAGCAGCCAGCTGTGAACCTGTAGGCCGTTCTGACGGGTACAACGAATACCGGCACCACCCAATGCACTTACCACACGCTCACACGCCTGATTGAGCATAGCCACCGGCGGCATCGGGTCCCGGGAAGCGGATTTCCCGATCCAGCGATAAACAACCATACGGGTGCGACGCTGCTGGCCACGCCACGGCTGCCCGGTGATCAACGCATCTGTAAACAGCCCTTCCGGCCGCGAGATACTACGGATATGACGTGTTATTTCACCCAGCCAGGCTTCCGTAAATACCGTGCGCTGCGCATGCGGTTTCACGTAATTGCGTAAGTGGTCCAGATACGCTTCGGCATCATCTTCATCCTGGCAGAAGAACTGCACAACCCAGGGATTCTCATCATATTCATCAAAGCTGTCCTGCAGGGCATCTTCCACCGTATCGCGGATCTGCTCCAGACGATCATCTGTGCGCCCTTCCGTAGCCACCGGCGTCACGTCATAAACGGCACCGACGGAGATACCGTCCTCAAGCAGAAGGCACTGCTCTTCATCCAGGAATTCCACCCACGGCAGATAATCAATGATGGACGGGTTGGCATGATAAATTTTTGCCTCATCCTGTCTGGTCATCCGTCCGGGTCGCATCAGTGGCTCCCGACCATGAATAACCAGAGGAGAAACCTCCCCTTCTGGTTGCCCTACAGTGCTGTCTGGCTTTGCTTCATTTTTACGGCTAAAAAGAGAGAACATTACAGCGCCTCCGTTCGTTCACCAGGCATCGCGTACTGTGTCTGGCTGTAGAAAGGAAATACAGTGCTGTAGCCAGGTACCGGCGTGTTACCGCCAGCCAGATGGGGATACAGGTACATCACCATGTCGGGATTGGGTAAACGGGAGAATTGTTGTGAAATTTCAGTCTCCTGCGTGCGGCTGTAGCTGCGATCGTCCTGAGTGCCTTTCCGGTGTTCATCGTCGGTTAACGGGCGGCGGAGCGTGTCCCTTGCAGCAGCGGACTGACGAGAGGTTCCCCCTTCACCGTCGGCCCCGTTCCACAAATCAAGCATGGTATGGTCACCGGTCGGCAGCATCTCTTCTTTTGTTGTCGAACAGCCACTGAGGAACAGTGCACCCAGACAAACGGCTGAAGCCAGCAAGTTACAATTCAGGTTTCTGGTCATTTTGGTACCTTAATCCAGACCGCCGTTGTCGCTGACACTGACACCACCCGGCAGAGTGAAGTCGTAGCGAACCCTGCGGCCTTTATCTTCATAGTCAATGGCAAGCTGGCGGGTAATATGTACGGCCAGCTTCGCACCCGGTGGCACATAAATCGCGTCAAACGTCTGCCCATAACGCTGCTTAACCCAGTCAGTGGTCTCGCTCATGCCACCGGAGAGGGCTTTCCCCAGCGCCGCTTCGCCGGCACTGCCG
This sequence comes from Erwinia plantamica, assembly GCF_043420595.1. Taxonomy (NCBI): domain Bacteria; kingdom Pseudomonadati; phylum Pseudomonadota; class Gammaproteobacteria; order Enterobacterales; family Erwiniaceae; genus Erwinia; species Erwinia plantamica. Next base: position 188,894 of record NZ_JBGCUC010000008.1, on the reverse strand, counting down.
GTCAGCGTGGATGAAATCCCGTTCACATTGTTCTGTGTGGTGTACTGCCCTTCACTGAATGCTTCCCCGGCGGCTCCGGCGGCAGAGAGAGCAAAGATAGTGGGCAGATACGTTGACGCGTTAGACTTGCGGGTACCGCTGATACAGGGAATGCCGTCATCATCTGAAATCCAGCCAATACCGCCGTCGGTACCTGTTTTATTCTGCGTATTGCCGTTACCGGTATTTTTCCCACTGGCGTCCGGCTGGGGCACGGTACGGACCGTACCGTCAGCAAAAACAAAGGTGATGCTGTTCACCTGCCCACGAACGCAGGAAAGCGTCCAGTCGCCGCTGGCGCTGCCGGAGACAATCGCCCCCTCCACATCCGGCAGTTCAATACCATTGGCCGTGAGGTTATCCTTACCAATCAGCACTTTGAAGGGGTACGGGTCGGTTACTGTGCCATTTACAGGAATTCGCCCCAACAGCGCCGTCATCGCCCTGCTCCCCACCAGAGTGGAGTTTTCTGGCAGAGTGTAGACGGGTTCAGCGCTGTCCTGCGCCCCCTTCTCGTTCGTGTGCCCCTTAACCTGCTGCTCATAGGCCGCTTTCTGTCGGGTCAGAGGGTTATTGTCCAGAAATGAAGTGGGAAACTGCGGTGAAGCCTTACCACTGGCAGCATCGCGCGGATCGATAGCTTTTTGATCGCCAGGCGTCACCCACATCAGTCCATCATCGCCTTGAGTGGCGGTTCCGTGGGTGCTCCCCCCCAGACCATCCAGACCGAGTCCCAGAGGAATATCGCTGTCAGAAGCCGGTTTTGCACCTGCTGAACCACTGTCGGTGGTTTTCAGCTGTTCAGACAGTGCCTGTACTTTTGCCAGCAGGCTGGTCTGTTCGTTCTGCAGTTGCTGTTGACGTTTGTCATACTCCTTACGCAACCCCTGTACTGCCTCGTCAACCTGACCGGATACATTCGTGCCGCGCTTACGCAGTTGCTCATTCTCTTTCAGCAGATCGGCATTCTGTTTATCCAGTGTTTTCTGGCGATCGCGAACGTCGTTCAGCCGACCTATCAGTGTGCGCAGAGTATCTTCCGGCGTATCACCTTCCACTCCGAGCGCCTTAAGCTCATCCTGAGAGAGATTTTTCAGTACCGTCGTCACATTACCTGATGCATTCTCCTGTGGGCGTTCTCCCTTACAGTTTTTCAGGCCCACAACCAGACCCGCCACCACCACGGCAGGAACAATGAATTTCACCATGGCATTGGACTTAATCTGCATGGCTGACCTCCTTCTTCGCGGTACGAACAGCCTTACGTGCAACGGAAGGTTCAGCGATAAAGGCGCTTTCCGGCCGCGCGCCCGTCACGATATAAGCCGTGGTGGTATCTTCCGGCGTGCCCACCGGCCCCAGCCAACGGTGCTGGAACGTCGCCGCCACAAACTGTCCCTGCAGGGCACGGGGATCCAGTACTACCCTGCGGCTGGCGGTGTTTTGCAGACGCACGGCCACCACGGCGCGATTTGCGACGCCCCAGGCGGCCAGCGGCGTGACCGTTATGGCTTCAGACGGATACAGCGTTGTTAGGCGTTTGGGCAGATGCGGATTCACCGGACGGATACCTGGCACGGCTTCTACCGTGCGCAGCGGCGCATACAGGCTTTGTGCAGCATAGCGAGTCAGCAATACCGGAATGGGCGCGCTGTACTGCACCTTTTTACGCTTCGCCTGCGTACCGTCATCACTTCCCGGCTGGATGCTGCTGCCGTTGTTTTCCGCCTGTCGACGGCTATCGGTCGTCTGGCTTACCGTGTTCACCTCACCGCTGTAGACCAGACGAACGGGCTCGGAAGGGCCTTTTTCACCGGCGGTGACATCGAGAAGAATAACCTCGCCACTTTCCACATCCTGCAGTTGCACCCGCGTCTGAGGAAAAGCGCTGTCGGCCTTCAGGTAGACAGCTCCGCCAGTGCTCTGCACACGTAGCTTACCGTTGAGTGCCGGAGGAAAACCCACCCGGACATTTTTATCCACAAATACCACCCGTTCCAGCCCCACCTGCAGCGGGATTTGCAACGGAATACGCTCCCATTTCATCAACTCGTCAGCCTGCGCGAATGATGAAAACATTGTCGTCAGAGGCAAGATGATGAAAAACAGCGCCATTAAACCAGTACTTATCCTCATGACCATCAAAACACTCCTTTCTTATCTGGTATGGATAATGGCACTGCTGCGAGACGCTGCGGTACGCTGTCATAGCAATCAAGAGCCAGGCCAAACGGGTTGCGCTCAGCATCCCCCTCCCAGCGTGTAACTTTAAGCGGGTAGCGCACCAGGGCACGTTTTACCGGCTCGGTATGAAAATATTCGTCCGCGACAAGGTCCAGTCTTACCACCCAGTTATCACGATCTTTCACATCGACCGGTTTTTTGTTGTAGCGCCCGCCATAGCCATGTTCAGGGATTTCGTATACCACACGCACACGATCGATCAGTTCGCCCGCCGCACTGCGTTTTTTTGCATCGGCTTTAAAAAATGCCTGGCATGAGGGCGTCAGATACGGTGACAGCGCATTAATTTTGGTTTCATAATCCACCTCACCGTTTTTAGGCCAGGCGTTAATCTGCTGAAAAATATAAAACGCAAAGGTGTATACAGACGATTCAGGAACTTTCCACCAGGGGCGGGTACTGCCGGTACGTAAATCCGGTGGGTTATGAATGGTCAGATGTCGTGGTGCCAGCATCCAGCCAGCACAGGTCATTAACAGGAAAAAGACCAGCACACTGCAGGCAATACGCAGTGTCAAAATATGCTGATCCCGGTCTTTGACCGCATGACGAAAACGGCTCATTTTTCTCTCCCGGTTCGTTTCAGGGACCATCCCCGGGCATCAACGATCAGTGTCGGGTTGCCCAGGCTGTGACGACGTTTGAACGCCTCCAGCCGCTGCCAGATATAGTTTTCCGGCTTGCCGCGTTTGATGCGGCTCAGCCATCGACCGCCGAAACCGATAACCAGTAGCGGCGTCAGTAACATGCCGGTCGGGATAATGACCCAGCCGGCAAGAGGGATAAGTGGCAGAGACAGGAGCAGACCCACGCCCAGACCGGCCAGGGCAGCCAGTCCCATTTCCGGTGTGGTGAACCCGCGAAACACCACGGGCTCACTGTTCAGACGGTCAGGTAAAAAGCGGATGGTCTGCATGGGGCCGCCTCAGAGAATAATGTCGGCAGACTTGCCCAGCAGCCAGATGACGGCAACCAGTAACACCACCCCGACAACGATAATTGAGCCAAACTTAGTCCATGTTGCCCGCTCGTTACGTACCTCGGCAAAGGTATGAACTGCAGCAATCGCCACATTAATGAAGGCAATGGCCGCCACTACCAGTCCACCAATAACGACACCATCCTGCAGATAGCCTTTAATCTGCCCCATAAGGCCAGATCCCCCATTAGACGTTGGCGCTTCGACCGTTGGCAGGTCAGCGAGTGCGGGTTTACAGGTCAGCCAGACCAGAATCGCTAGTGTAAAAGTACGGTTAATAACGCGGTCAATATTACGAAGCAGATGGGTGGCAACAGACGCAGAGTGATACATAAATATTTCTCCAAAAATTGATTGATTAATTCAGCTGGCAAACATCCAGATACTCACAATCAGCAGGAGCACGGCACGGATAGCGAAGCGACCCAGCGCTGCATTCCGTACTTTCTCGTTACTCCAGCCGACCCACACATTCGCCAGTGCCCAGGCGGCCCAGAGAAACAAAAAGGCCAGTAGCACGCCGATGCAGACCAGGTGCAGAATGCTGACCTCGATATTGCCGGACGCCGCTTTAAAGGCTGTGGATTGTGCGGAGGTCATTCCCATCAGGGACGCTCCCGACGATAATTGCCGCTAACAGATGAAGCCCGGGGCTGGGACCGGGATGGCTCCAGATAGCGATCAATACCGGCACGAATGGTTTTCAAATCGGATGTGGCCTGACGGTAGTCAAAAAAGAAACGCCCCTGCTCAGCAGGATCGGCCTGGGCCGCCGCCACGCGGGCACGCTCAAGCGAGGCCTGCACCTGATCCAGCTGGCGCTGGGCTGAGGCAAGCTCGTCTTTTTCTGCCGCCTGTGCTGTCGTAGATAATGTGGTCAGCAGCAACAGGCCTGTGATGCCCGGTATGCAGGCAATTTGCCGCAAGCTCGGACGGGGATGGTTCATACGCACCTCCTTGAGGATTAACAGGTGCGTACAGGATGGGCGGGACAGAAATGCGAGTCAGCGATAAACTCTTTTTGCGATATTGAAAATTAACCTCTATCAGTTTTTGAGTGTAATTTTTGACATCCAAAATCAAAAAGGGCACCTTAACCGGTGCCCTCACTGATTAAAATTCACATACGATCAAAAATAGAACCTTTATGTGGGTAGTATAGCTTTTCGTAAAATCTCGTTGCATACTCGTCGGTCATGCCAGCAATAAAATCGCATATCACCCGCATTTTTTCCTTCTGCGTACATCTATTTTTATACTTCTCACGAGGATTATCCGGCAAAAGGCGTTCAGGATCAGACTTTAATATTTCAAATAGCTCGACAATAATTCTCTGACCCTTAAACTCAAGGTGTTGAACATTAGAACTATCTATCACTACTTTTTTTACCAAGTTAAACAGGTGATCTCTTAAAGCTTCACATTCTTCTTTCATAACTGCATTCCACTTGATAATTGGTGTTATCGCGGAAGACACTTTAGTTTTAGTAACAAAGGTATTAGTAACAAAATAATGCACTAAACCACCTATAGCTTTCTTTCGTTTATAACTAGCCTCGGAGAATAACTCATCACGCAAATCAACAATATCAAACCCACAATTATTAAACTTACACTCAGCCTCCTTACCTGAATTATGCTCATCCCAATGCTGTAGAGTAATCATTTTCAGAGCTATAGCATCTTCAAGGTCGTGAAGACTATAAGAAATATCATCCGCAAGCTCCATGATTGAAGTATCTAAACTTTTAAATTCAGGCTTAAGATGACCTGATTTTTTATCAGATTTTAATTTTATGAACTCTCGCCTTTCATTAGGATTTAATGGGGATAAGATCCAATCAACTAAATCAATTTCATCATCAAGAAAACATTTAGGCGGCTTTTGTCTCTTGGCCTCACTTAACCATTTTTGTACTGGAACTTCGCCATATGCAGAAGCTTGTACAGTTTGCGAATAAGAGGCAGGATACTTAAGCACACCTAGTAGAAGACGCCTTGTTGGGTTCATTCCATCTTCTGCAGTATACTTATCAAGCTTGGAAAGAATTCTTAGCGTTTGCCCATTCCCTTCAAAACCGCCATATTCCCTCATGCAGATATTTAGAGCAACCTCCCCGCCATGGCCAAAAGGAGGATGACCTATATCGTGAGCAAGGCAAATAGAATTCATTAATACGGGATCAGGTAGAGAGTTTAAAATTTCTTCGTCATTTTTGTGAAACTCTTTTAACCAATGAAGTATACCAGTTCCAATTTGAGCAACTTCCATTGAATGGGTTAACCTGGTGCGATAAAAGTCGCTTTCACCTAAACCTAAAACCTGTGTTTTTGATTGTAACCGTCGAAAAGCAGCAGAATGAATCAAACGCGCATAATCACGCTCCCACTCATTACGAACATCACGGTCTCTTTTATCTGAATCGTTTGGCCAACGATTTCCCCAGACTTTCTCTTCCATCGCTTACTCCATTGACAAGAATATATCGGGTTTTAAAGTTTGAGAGTAACCAAATTTATGCTTTTTTCAATTTATTAACTTAATACTGACGCACCAATAATGATAAGCGCGTGGCTTGGCTGCTGACAAAGGCGCACAAAAACAAGTTTTGTACGCCTTCGTCCAGCGCTGATAACTAAAGATATTTTTTAAATGAAGCCGTCGTTACCGTGATGGCGATTCCCAGAAGAAGCGCCGCCGGCAACAGCAGCAGATTGGGATAAACGGCAGTCGGCCATGACAAATACAACATCATGGGTACCACTACCGCAGGTTTCACCATTTTTTTAGCATGCTGATATACGAATGAGCTCTCATAACCAGCCCCATAGCGTCGTAAATCACGCCGCCCCAGCCCTTCAACCAGAGCAACCAACACAACCATGATAAACAGAGGGATTGACAGAACCAGTATGGTCACTCGCACTAGGGCAATCACGCATATCCACACGGTCGCCATCAGATATTCATGCAGGTAGTCTGCGAACCACCCGCTCCAGCCGCTCAGATTTCGAGTCAGTTCGTTATCGCTGCCCGTCTGCAGTACATGCTGCTGCTTCAGCCAGCCAGTAAATCCGCTGTCAACAAACAGCCACTGATACGCGGTTGTCACCCACCGAACAACGGTCACTGAAGGCTCCGACAGCAACAGGCTGCGGGTGAATTCTGTCGACAACCAGCCCAGTTCGGTATTCATCACCGCCTCGCTGTGGGCCGCACCGTCCTCCGGCCAGAAGAACGCAATGCCGGTGTACTCAATCAGCAGGCTCAGCATCAGCGATCCCAGCAACATGCCGATCAACGCCCAGGGCCACCCCCAGAACACATTATAAAGCAGGCCATGCGGCTTCTCCGGCCGGGGCTGAGGCGGAGTATTACGCTGAGGTTCAGCCATGTTCACCTCCCGCAGGCACGATTGCCGGTGCGTCATTCCACCACGCCTCACCGCTGTGGTAATTGCGGCGCATTTCCTCGGCGATTTGGGCAATACTCTCCGGCATCAGTACATCATCCGCATCGCCGGCAGGCAACGGCATCCTGATTTTCCATAGCTGGCCGCCTTCCAGGAAGGCGAACGCCTGACCTTTCGGTAAAGTCACCACATCAGCAGGCTCCAGCAATGGTACTTTAACCGTACCAACACGATCCTGAGTGTTTGAGGTAAAATCCTGGCCCGCGTTGATATCGGTATCCTGATGCCCGGAGACCAGAGTCTTGGTGTAAATCTCCACCTTCGGCAATTGCGTGGTCAGGAGTTCGGCGGTACGGTTCTCTCTGACACGTAACATAATCAGATTGTTGAAGTTGCCCTGTACCTGTGCCGTTTTGGCCGCATTACCGATCCGGGCTTCAATATCTGATGAAGTTTGGGTATAGGCCGTCACCTGCATTCCGGCACCGCCCCCTTTGTTAATAAGCGGGATAAACTCATCGCCCATTAACTCATTAAACTCATCACAATGCAGGTTAATCGGGACCTTGCTCTCCCCTTCTCCCGGCAGTCCGGCATGAATACCGTGCTTGTAGATATGACCGGCCACGCTCACCAGATCGGCGAACATGGAGTTTCCCACGGCGCTGGCCACTTCACTGTCACTGAGCGCATCGAGGCCAATATACACCACTGCCTTTTTGCGTATTATCTGCTCCCAGTCAAAAATCGGCCGTGAATCACTCATATCCAGATAGTCCGGCGCCAGTAGCTCAGCGGTTTTCCCGGTTGTCAGTTTCTCCAACAGCGGCAACAAAGAGGCCACGATTTTATCGAAATAGGTACGGTCATAGCGTACCGCGCTGCGCAGGCCGTCCAGGATCGAATCATACAGTTGCTTCCCTTCTTCAGAACTGAGCGCCACCTCAATGGACCAGATGCGCACTGCATCCGGCTGCCCCTGCATATTTCGCGGAACATCATCGTCACCCAGCACCTGCTGATTATTCTGGATTTGAGCCTGCAACGAGGGCATCTGCTCACGGATAACCTTCTCTGCATAACGGATATACAGATCGGCGATATTGTTCACATACCGCATGATCAACGAGTAGTCCGGGCGTTCGCCAAGCGCCACCAGAGCCCGCGCGATAATGTTGACGAACCGCCAGGCAAACTCGCGAAACGCCGCGCTGTTCCCCTCACCTGACAGCTGCCCCGCCACGCGGGACGCCACTTCGGAAACACGACCAAAACGACCTACTGCGTTATAGCGGGCGGAGATTTCAGGCCAGCCCAGATGGAAAATATACAGCGCGTCGCCTCGGCTGGCACGGTGTGCCTCAGCCCAGACGCGTTTCATCAGATCGGCATCACCCTTCGGATCAAACACAATGGTAACTTCACCACGGCGAATATCCTGGGTAACCAGCAGCTCTGCCAGGCGTGTTTTTCCCACGCGGGTAGTGCCGTATACGATGGTATGTCCTACACGCTCCAGTAGCGCCAGCCAGACATCCTGCTCATCCAACTCAATGCCATGCAACACCGGATTACCACCAACCGGCGGCAATGGGCGAACCGGGTTCAGAGGCGAATCCGTACGCAGCAGTTTCCCCAGAGCCGGCACCGAATGCTCCGTCCTCATTTCCAGCCAGCGGGCGGCCTGATAGAGTCGACCGGGATGCAGGTATTTCGCCACTTCCGGGCGCAGCGTATCCTGCAAGCGCTGAGTGTGTTTTTGCGTCCAGCGAAACCCGCGCCCCAGGAACAGGCGCTGACGACTGACCGGTATCTGTCTGGCGCTCATCACATACCGGCGTAACCGGGCCAGATTGCGGCGATAGCGGATAATTTTCATTCCCTGCCGGGCACGCACAACGGATAACACCGCGAAGCCAGACGCGGTTACATAGCTGACTGACGGTGCCAGCGCCACAGCCCAGGGGGCCTGTACACAAACATATGCCGCCATACCGGCCACGACGGCAGTATTTAGCTCAACCGCCGGACGCAACAGCGCTTCAATCACGTAGCGGTTACTCATTATCCGCCCCTCTGACGATACGTATCCTGGCACGAACCGTCACGGCCAGTTCTATACAGAAGCTGATTAGCAGAACGATCTTAATCACCAGACGTAATCTACTGATATCTTTTTCTGCCATACGCTCGAACGTCTCTGACGCATCTGTGCAATCAAATTCCAGTTTCGCCCTGAAGCTCAACTCAGCTACCGGAAATATTTCTGCCGCATTGCATTGCTGTACAATCAAATGCCCTTCTGGTGCATTGCGCCAGCGCGTGGCCTCATAAGCATAATGTTCCACTCTGGATACAATGCCGCCGTGATATTGCTGAAATCCCATTACCAGCACCACGCTTCCGATGAGTAACGCCGGCCACAGAAAAAACAGACGGGCGAGGCTGAGGAAGCAGCCCCGCAGTAATGAAAATTTCATACAGATTTCCTCTGAAAATATGAACACCCTGACAGCCAGCCATGTCGGCCGGCGAGCAGATCCAGCAGGCGCTTCCCGCTGATGATAAAAAGACGCGGAGAGGTGGAGCCGACCGCCCGGCTCATGTGTCCGGTCCGGCCAGTGTGAATGAAAAAACCGCAGCAGGTGCGCTGTTCAAGAAGCTGGTCAAAATCGCGAATATGGGCAGGTGTAATCGCCCGGCTGTAGCGTTTGGCCTGGATCAACCAGCATTCGTCATCAATAATGACCTGTCCGTCAGTGCCGCCATCCCCGCTGTAAGACGCATTACGAACCACCGTCAGCCCCTGTCGTTCCAGCGCCAGCAACAGCAACTCCTCAAACACATAAGGGTTAATTTTGCGCAGATACCGCATACGCTGGCCGTCCCCCGGGAGAGTGTCCAGTTTTTCCAGCACCCGTACCGCCGCAGCCTGATAGCGACGGTGGCGACGAACGCTAGCCTTCTCTCGCTGACGAAAGCTCAGACGCAGCATCACCACAATAAACAGCACCGCCAGAAGCAGAGCCGGCAGCGGGTTGACCAGCAGCGCGGCACTCAGTTGCAGTGCGCTCATCACGGCCGTACCTGTCGGGACAATCCGGTATCTGTGATCAGCACCGGGTAATGCCGCAACTGCAGACGGCGGGCCAGCTCAGAGCCGGACGCCGGCGCCATCGGAACACCGGGAGCCAGATCACGCAATGACTGAACTGCCGACGCGCTGTCAACACTGACAATCAGGCCTGCCGCATGCCGGGCCGTCAGCGCCTCAGCATTCTCCGCCAGCCACAACCGCGACTGCGCGTCGTCCCCTATCAGAAAAAGCGCACCAATGCCCGGCAACTGCAGCGGACGATCCGCCACCGCTCCCGGCGTCATCTCTGGCGTGCTGACCGGAAACATCGCTGCCATCGCAGAAACTGGCGGCTGTGTGATTACCGCCGACGCCTTCGGCAGGCCGGGTTGTTTATTAATGCCTTCAAAAAAAGGCGCGGCGTCTTCCCCTCCCAGGTCGGCTACCACATTCAGTCCGGCATGGCCCGCCATAGGAAGAAAGAGACATATCATTAAAAGCAGGTTTTTCATCAGGGTTAACTCCCGGGTTCAGTCCAGATAAAACCAGGCTCAGGGGCAATGGCTGCCACTGTCTGCGGTAATAAGGAGGGCGACAACAAAGGGGTCTGGCTGGTCGTGTCGCTGAGGCGGATAAGATGGCGTTTCACCACGGCTTTATAGCGCGCTGCGGCTTTTCCACCCGCCGGATGGTGATAACAACCGGCCGCATCCAGCCAGCTACCCGGTTTACGCTCCCAGCACTCGCGCAGAATGCTGGCTGCGGCATTGAGGTTGGTGTACGGGTCAAACGCCGCCCAGGTCGACACAAAGTGATGCCCGTTCCAGCCCAGGTTTACCTGAGCCAGACCGACATCAATACGTTTAAGGGAATAGCGTGACATAAAAACTTGCAGCGCCCGCCAGGCCTCCAGACGGCTGGCATAGCGGTATCCCTTACCCGCCACGTTAATCGTCCACGGCCAGGGGCGACTCACCGCAGGCAGATTTGTCTGCTGCCTGGCCACCGCAGCAATCGATTGTGGCGCCATGGCGGTTTCCGTCAGCGAGATAGCATAAAGCGCTTCCGGCGGTACCCCGTGCGCAATGGCCACCCGGATATACCCCTCCGGCACAGTCTCACCTGCCGTCGTTGCACTACCACTTCCCAGCAGCATCAGGGCGATCAGAACGCGGCCACATGCCATCCTTTATCTCCCTGTTGCAGCAACACCGGCATCATTCCGTTACCGAAACGCAGCCAGCGGCCACCGTCATGGTTCAGCGTAATCTGGCGGGAACGAACTTTTTCCGCCGGGATACGGTGAGCACGGGCCCACTGGCGTAACTTATCGTCATTCCCCCCGCTGTCGACCAGGTAAATATCAACCGGACGGTTGTCACTAAGCACCGCGGACAGCCGCGCATCGCAGGTTGGACAGTCCTTCGACTTAATGAACAGCGCCAGACGGCCCCCGGTATCCCGGGCAACACCGGCAGCATTCCCCAGATTCACCGGCAGCCTGTCCGGATAAAGTCGTTGCCAGGCTGCATTGATTTCCCGCTGGAAATCCAGTTCTTTTTGCGTACGGGCAAATTCCTCTTTAACCCATTTTTCCGCATACTGACGGCGCTCTGCTGGCGTGCGAGCCTCAATCCCCAGCGCCGACAGCGGATCCAGCCCCGGGGACTGAATACCCCTGGGGCCATTCATCAGTTGCTGATACCGCTGGTAATCCTCCGGGCTTAGCCCCCATTCGCCGGCTTTCTGCTGCAGGGTCTGCGTCCGGCTCTGTGTGGTTTGCGAGTTTTCAACTACGGAGATATCCGTGGCCGCCAGAGCCTGCGGACTCAGCATTACCGCAGCCAACAGCAACATTTTCCGTTTCATCATGGCTTACTCCTTTCTTTCGCGGTTTCGCGGATGACGGTGACTCACCTTTGGCAGAGGGATCTTTTTCAGGGCTACAGACTGTTTCTTCATCAGGGCCTGCCGGGCAGCCAGGCTGTCGTCGGGGAAGTTCAACCGGTATTTCACTTCTGTAATCAGCTGTTTCCTGTTCATTTCGTCACTCCACCCTGAGGACGGTAAGACGTCCGTTGACCCGGAAAGTCGCTTCGCTGTAACCGGCACTAACCAGCGTCCAACCGGAGACGGTTTCCCCTTCCCCGATAAGCGCTATCTGCGACAGGCTGTGGTAACCACGAGGGGCCACCGCCGCCCAGGACTCAGCGCCTCGTCTTTCCACGCCGGTCAGAACAAATGGTGCATGGTGTGCAACAACTGTGGCCGAACGGGGTTTAACGGGGAGCTGCTTTTTTACTTCTGTCGGTGTTTTTTCCGGGATCGGAGCCGCAGCAGCCGGTACCGCTTTCAGGATATTCAGCTGTACAGCAAGCGCATTCAGCCGGACCTCCATCTCCTGCTGCACCTGTTGTAACCGTGCAGCAGACACCTGCAGAGTGGCCAGTTCCTGCGAGGGTCCGGTACGGGCTTCAGTATCTTTCTGCAGCGTGGCTACGCGCTGCTGGTTATCAGCCAGCCCGGCCTGCAGCGTTGAAACCTGCGACTGAAGGGTGGATAACATCGTGCTGGTTGTGGCGGTATTGTCCTGCGCTTCCAGACGTGAAAGGCGCGTATCCAGGTCAGTCACGCCGCTGACCAGCACGTACAACACAAAACCAGCCGCCGCCATCATCAGACAAAGACAAGTGCCGACAGCAGACCACCATGACCGCCCACTCCTCTTTTCTCCGGCGGGGACGGGCTCAGTTATGTTCTTTTCGCTCATTTTTTCAGAAACCCTCCCTTAACCGGGGTGGGTACCTTCCGGGGAGCCTGGACAGGCGGTAACTGGCTGGCGGGCAACTGATAACCGCTGCGCAGGCTGTGGCAGACCACGCGCTGGACATCGTCCACCTCCAGTTGCCAGGCCGGGCCAGCCATCACCTGCAGAGCGGTACGCAGACGCATGGGGGCCAGCTGGTACTGCACGGCAGGCAGTGGCTGGCGATAAAGTACGCCGTTTGCCGGTCCTGTAGCGCAAAGCGAATAGCCAGACTGTTTTAGCGCGTAGCGAAGGGCATCAGCCACAGTCGGATGCAGGGAGGCGGGAATACGAATATCAATAATCTGGGTGAGCGGGTCGCGCTGTGCCGCCTGTGGGTCCGTACTGATCAGCAGGTAGCGGTCATAACGCACCACCTCCGGCGTTCGGGCATATTCATCAGGCGCGACGGTCTGAACATTGCGGGTGACAGCTACGGAAGGCGTGGGCACAGTGGCATCACGCTGCTGTAACTTCTGAGGTGAAGAGGAACAGCTGGCCAGCAAAAGCAGCGGCAGAACAACAGATAGGGTCTTATAACGGGGTTGAAATTTCATCCGGGGTTTCCTTTACAGTGATTAACAGCCCTCACTGTGCGAAATCCCCCCGCATTGACTCAATTAACAACTGATTTTCCACAGATGAAAAAAAACGCCGACCGTAAGGTCAGCGTTCTGTTTGTCAAATTACACCGGTCAATGTCGTGGAATCGCACCTTTAGCACCACGAAGCAGCCCTTCGGTACTCAGGTCCTCATCCAGGTCAGGCCAGTAGATACCATAACCAGCACCACACAGCTCCCAGTTTTGTCGCTGCTCAGCAGTACCAGCAGCAAGACGCGGGAACCAGGCAACGGGAACAGAGATACTGCGTCCATCCATGAGATCAACCGTCAGGCGATCATCATCAATACAGACATTCATTACGCGAATATCATTCTCACTTTGTAAAGTAAGCATCCCAGGCCTCCCGGAGTGTTATCTGATATTCTTTAACCAGACGTTGTAATTCACGAAGCTCGTGCGAAGCAAATCCCACACTACGCGCGACGCTGATATCATGTAACCATATTTTAGCGGTTGCATTGCCTTTATCAATATGGACATGCGCCGGTTCATTAGGTTCATGGCTGTAAAAATAGAATCGATAAGCGCCGATCCTTAATACTGTAGGCACAATATTCTCCCTGTCAGATTGCGTGTATGGTCACCCGATTAATGCCATAACCACACCCGATAAAGGGGATGTCGTCGTCAAAATCCATCGGCATTCCAGCAGCCGAACTTCTGGATGACGACGGCCCCACCTGAGGCGGCTGGCCATTTGATACAGGCTGCTGAGGTTGTCCCCATTCCTGGTGTTGAGAGGAGGAGTTACCCGACTGCTGACGACTCCCCAGCATCTGCATAGTGCCATTTACGCTTACCACCACTTCTGTGGAGTAGCGATCCTGACCATCCTGCCCCTGCCATTTACGGGTACGTAACTGACCTTCGATATATACCTGTGAGCCTTTACGCAAATGTTCGCCAGCCACTTCCGCCAGTTTGCCGAACAGCACAACTCGGTGCCACTCGGTCTGCTCTTTTACTTCGCCAGTTTGCTTATCGCGCCAGCTCTCTGAGGTCGCGAGCGAAAGCGTGGCCACTGCGTTACTGTTAGGCATATAGCGCACTTCGGGATCCTGGCCTAAATTTCCAACCAGAATGACTTTGTTAATTCCACGTGAAGCCATGATTGTTCTCCTATACCCATTCACGTTGAGTCCAGGCACCACTTGTGAACGCCTGAACCGCTTTTTTATGGGTACTGAAGTATTCTTCAGACTCACGGGAAACAGGCCCCTCATGATTTGCCGTACCGATATAATAACCGCGCCCGCTTTTGAGCACCTGTAAAGGTAAAGTAAAACCGGACTCTGCTGCCAGAATTCCTGTTGAATTATTCATGATGTGTTTCCTTAATAAAGAAAACAGACCTCCCTGAAGGAAAGTCTGTTATTCAGGGAGGTAGGGGTAAAAATAACTCAGAAAGAATTTTCAGCGTATTCGGGCTGAGCAGAACCATTCTGAGGCGGCATGGAGTCCGGTTTTTCAGTCTTATAAACCATATCCTGCCCTATTTTTATCCAGTCCACTTTTATTAAGCGGGCTTTCAGGCTGACACGCTGCTCGCCGGCATGATCGCCTTTGTTAAGCGTAAAGATATCCGTGGCCGGATTACTTAAGGTGAAGCCGATAAGGACTTTTTTATCTTCATCAACGGCTTTCTGACAGCGGCCAATCAGGCTGGTCGCTTCTTTGCCGGCAACGGAAACATCGAAACGAACGTATGTCGGGTTATCCGTCGGACCACTCAGCGCGTTAATCACGCAGCTGAGAAAAGAACCGTTCTGAAGATTGACCTGGCGAATATTGCTGAGATATCCCAGACCTTTAATGGTCAGGTTGAAATATTCAGTTTTGGATGACGCAGGGGTGTTTACAGACATGATGTTTTTCTCCATGGAGGTAAAAATAAGATACGACGGAGAAAAACATCTGCCCGGACGGGAGTGTTTTCCCGTCGGGGAGTCAGAATTAACTAAATTCCGACTGTCTGGTGAGTCATTAAGAAACCTTCATCGCCGCGTCATAGTGCGCTTGTACTGGCGATATCTGCTTCCAAAGGTGCGCAGATGTACCACATTCAGTATGCTCTCCCTTTCAGGCTGCGGGAGAATTCTTTTGCAGCCACCCAAAGGCGTTTCTCACAGGCTGCTGAAACATTGGTGGTCGTAAAAACGACGATTTAGCATATTCATAGTTAAACCGTCGACGCGGAAAGTCAACCCTGAACCTTAAAAGCAGGCCTTACAATATTCTTTTAAAATGATTTTTCGCTATCATGCGAAGACCATTCCAACACTGTTGTGTATTAGTCAACGGGGAGCAATGCTTTATGAAGTCCAGAATCGGACCAAACGGAGTACATTTCTTTGATCGGAACTCAGGTCTGAATGTCCTGTTAGACGAGTTGCGCCCGAGAGAAACGGTTTGGTCGATGTCTCCCCGCCAAGTATCCGTTGCACTCACCAATCTTTGTGACCTCCACTGTATGCACTGCTTTGCACCAAAGCATAAGGCATCGCTACATGCTGACCAAGTGCTCGGTTGGTTGAAGGAATTTGATACTGAAGGATGCCTCGGCATTGGATTTGGCGGCGGTGAACCAACATTACATCCTGATTTCGTTGAGATATGTAAACGGGCTGCTGGAGAAACGCAGCTTGCAGTCACATTCACAACTCATGGTCATCGTCTGACACAACAGCTGGTCAAACAGCTCAAAGGCTCAATTCACTTTGCACGAATTAGCGTTGACGGAATAGGGTTTACCTATGAAGAACAGCGCGGAAAGCAATTTTCCAGCCTGCTCAGAGGTATTGAGTCGATTGAGACATTGTCGCCCTTTGGGATCAATGTCGTGGTAAACGAGCACACAGTTGTTGAGCTTGACTCGATGAGCGAGCTTGCACAAAAGGTTGGAGCTAGCGAATTGCTGTTGCTCCCTCAGCAAGCAACTAAAGCGGTCGCAAGCATGGATGAAGTGGTCGGTCGGAAACTTCAGGACTGGGTCACTAACTACAGAGGCGAGGTTCGACTTGCGGTAAGTGAGGCGGGTGCGTCAGGGCTGCCTACGTGCGACCCTTTCCCCGATGAGCGAGGCCTTCAAGCTTACGCACACATCGACGCGTCCGGTATATTGCGCACGAGTTCTTACTCAGCTGCTGGCGTGAATATTGGAGACGCCGGCGTTCTGTCAGCGCTTAAGCGACTTAGAAATACCTTCGAGATTCAAGGAGAGGTGCAAATATGAAAATTTGGAACGGTTACGGATCTGAGCATTCGATGAATCTGGTTCTCATCGGGAGGTTCAAGCGAGAGCAAGACGCAAAGAAGGTCGAGAAGGAGATTAAACAGCTCAGCGCTCAGGTTTCGAAAGATGACAGCCAATTCATATCTTTTGCTAAACCAGAGGATCAGAGATTTTCAGACGAGATGCTCTCTTTGTTGGGTCGCCTGAACCTCTATACCTTAGGTCCATCGGACCTTGGCCAACTGGTATCTGATCATAATTTAAGTCGTGAAGGTGACAAAATTACTGTTACGACTGACGAGGCAGAGGTGTCCGTGTTCGTGAAGTTGTTTATCGAGGCTGGGGCAAAGGTCGAAGTTTTCTCAGCGCATGACTATCCGTCCGATTCCGACGATGTCAGTTGAAAGAGGAATTACTGATGCCTGAAGCAAATTGGAAAGTGTTCAACGAACTACCTGGTGCAGCCGATGAAAACTTCGAAAAACTTTGCCGCGCCCTAGTACGCCGACATTACAGTCGCTTTGGTCGCTTCAAACAACTCGCAAATCAGCCAGGAGTGGAATTCCATCTCGAGTTGACAGAGCCTTGTGATCTTGGAGAGCCGCCACGCTGGATTGGTTGGCAATGCAAATGGTATGAGTTGTCGAACGGACAGGACTTGGGGACGACACGTCGAAATAAGATTATCGAGGGTATTGAAAAGACGCGCAAGCATGTTCCTGGTGTGACAGATTGGAAGCTTTGGACATACCACACCCTGACAAAAGCAGACCAAGAGTGGTTCTTTGCGCTTGAGAAAGAGCGCTTCCCCGAGTTGAAGTTGGACCTGCTTACGGCGACCGACATCGATGATCTCTTGGTCGGTCCAGGAGCGCTACTTAGAGAAACCTACTTTGGCGAGCTCGTTCTGACGCCAGCGTTACTTACTGAGCAGCACAGGCTCGCTGCGGCTCCGTTCAAGCGGCGATACCAGCCAGAAGTTCATGTTGGCGTTGGGGCAGAGAATAAGATACTCAGGCATCTGTGCGGTCAGAGTGCATGGGAATCCCTGAAGAATCTCTCAAATGCCCTCACAAGGAATTGCACGGACATTACTTCGCTGACTAAGCAACTTAAACCTGAGCTCAAAGCCGGAATCGAATTACTTTTGGTTCGAGCCACTGAATTGGTTGCTTTACTTGATTACCTGTACGCGGCACTAGGCAAGGGTGATTTTGATGGCGTACAGCAAATTCTGGCATCGAATCCACCGCAGTCGGTACGTTATGACAGACTGCTTTCAAAGTTGCGTGGGGCGCGTTCAGAAGGAGCTCCGTTAGCCGCGAATCTGGTTGCAGACATCCACTCAGTTTCGTCGGCATTGCGCCGTCTGGAGCGTTCGATCGGCGTTCGGGCTGTCGCTGTGCTTGCAGCTGCGGGGGCAGGAAAGTCCGAGCTTGCCGTCAAAGTGACGCAAGCGGACGGAGAATTTCCCGGTGGTGTATTGTTGTTAGGCAGAAATCTTCGCGCTGACCACAGCCTCGACGATCTCGTGTCTGCCTTCAAAATTTCCGGAAGATCGGCAGAAAATTTCGACCGGTTGGTTGAGGCCCTGGATGCTGCGGGCCAGCGCGCGGGCAAGCGCATACCTATCGTCATTGACGGTCTAAATGAGGCGGAAGACCCGATAAACTGGAGGAATGAGCTATCCCGGGCAGATGAGCTTTTGAGGGGCTTTCCATATGTCCTGTTGGTTGTCACTCTACGCAATGAATTCGCGCAGATGAGTCTACCGGAAGAATTCCCTCAATTTGAGCATAACGGGTTCCAGGAAGACCCGCATACGGCTATCGACAAGTACTTTGAGTACTACAAGATAGACGCCACCGATGCAGATCTGCCAATCGAATTCTTGCAGCACCCCTTAACGCTGAGAATCTTTTGTGAGGTGGTGAACCCTCATCGCCAGCACATTGTCGGGGTGGAGGCACTACCCCGTTCGCTTGTAAGCCTATTCGAAGCACACTTCAACAAGGTTGCCACACGAGTCGCTGAGCTTTCACCGCCGGTGCATCGCGTTTATCAGGATGAAGTTCAAGATGTACTGCTGAAGATAGCTAGCCTTCTTTGGGAGAACAACGCGAGAAGTGTGGAGTTCCAAACTGTACGGACGGTAGTTCGAGACTTGGGCTGGGATGCCAGCCTCATTCGCGCGCTGGAGTCCGAAGGCGTGCTCGTTCGGACTGCTTCTGAGGAAGGTGGCCAAGGAATTGCGTTTGCATACGACCTGATGGCCGGACATATGATGGCACGCCACCTGCTTACGAAAACGAACTTGGTGCAGTGGCTGCAAAGCGATGAAGGAAGCACGCAGTTCCAATTCCATAAGCCTGGTTCACATACCTTCGCTTATGACGTGTTTCAGGCTCTGGTTGGGTTGTATCCGCAACGCTCTGGCAGGCGGCAGCTTTGGCAAGACTTGTCGGATAAAAAACTCGTCATGAATGCTCTGTTGTTGACGGCGCAATCGGACTCAAGACATATCGGACGGGAAACAGTGGAACGATTCAAGCGCGCTATGCAGGAATCGAAACCGTTCGCACAAATTGCCTTTGAGAGACTTCGGAGCACCAGGGCAGCGCAAGCGCATCCGTTTGATATGAACTTCTTACACGATGTGCTCTTGACCATGTCCAACACTCAGCGTGATCTTTTCTGGTCGGAGTGGCTTCGTCAAAATTCGGAGCTAGTCGAAGACGACCTAAAATCTCTATCTTCCAGATGGAAGTCGGATGTTCTGGACGAGCGAGAAATTCGGAGGGCGCGCTGGGTGATGTGGACACTAACGTCGACGTCAAGAAGCCTGCGGGATACAGCAACTAAAGCCCTGTCCGAATTTGCTGCCAGGAGGCCAGAGGAGTTTTTCCGGCTAGCGATGGAGGCAATTATAGTTTCAGACCCATACGTCCCCGAACGGATGCTTGCTGCTGCCTATGGTGCAGTGCTAATCACTTGGTCGGATAGTAATGCTGTAGAGATGCTTAAGGCACTGCCTGGATTCGCTCGGGATATTTACCAAACGATGTTCGCTCCTGCAGCGTCGCACCCTACCTGGCATGCACTATATCAGCAGTACTGTCTGGGAATCATTGCCATCGCGAGGATGGTTGATCCAGCTTGCTTGTCTGAAGACGAGGCAACTTATCTCCTTCCACCATTTAGTCACCTGCCTAGTCCGTTTGAGAATATGCCGAAGTATGACCCAACGGTGATTGAAGGTGCGAAGCTTGCGGCGATTAGAATGGACTTTGGCAACTACACGATAGGGCGAATGATTCCCGGTCGCTCGAACTACGATGACAGCAATCCAGAATACCAGCGGATATTACCGGCGATCGTTTCTCGAATGCTGGTGCTTGGTTATGAGCCCGAGCAGTTCGAACCTATTGACCGACAAATGGACCCCGGCTCTCGTATAGGGGATGACAAGCACAAGGTTGATCGATACGGAAAAAAGTACGGTTGGATCGCTTACTTCGAGATGTGGGGTGTCCGGTACGCGCAGAGTGTCCTTGCCGAGGGCCGCAGCGCTCGCTCATTAGATGCGGATATTGACCCAACGTTTCCACCCGAAGCTGCAAACATCGACCTGCCTCTCCCAGTCTTGTTCAATAGTCAGTCTACGGATACTGGTGACTGGATAGTGAGAGGTCCGCAACCAGACTATCGCAATATACTCGAAATCACGGAGATTGATGGCCTGACGGGGCCGTGGGTCCTACTTGACGGATTTATCGAACAGAATGCTTCCACCGATGACCGACAAGTCTTCACTTTCTTACGAGGGGTGTTCGTGGACAACAAAGAAGTCGACCATCTGTGCAGATTATTCACTGGTCTCGAGTATCCTGGCAATGACGCCATTCCGGAGGCACCCAGTTACCACTACACCTATGCGGGTGAGATGACTTTCTCTTCAATTCCGGGACAACCTGTCACTGATGAGCAAGAGAATGACCGCGACGAAGATATGGTATCCGCTGACAGATGGTCAGACAATGGCGTCGCGGTAGACATTACGGTGCAGAACTACAGCTGGGAGAGCTACCACAGCGTGATGAACCAAGGCAGCGGTGCGTGCCTGCCATCAAAGCAACTTTGTAAGGCCTTGGATCTCAGATACCGCGCAAACAAATGGGATTTGTACGATGCTTTAGGTTCGGCATCCATGTACCGTAAAGTTGGCAAGGATGAGTCAGAGAACAGTGGATCAGTCAGCTATCTGCGTCGTGATCTTCTTGACAGCTACTTGACGCAGTCCGGCAAGGCTCTGGTATGGCTTATATGGGGTGAGCGTGGCTTCCATTACCGATCAGGCAGGGCACCCAACCTGCATGAGTACTATGCGAACCACCAACACATTCACAAGCGTACTCTCGTTTATCAGGCTGCTTTTAGCTCGCTGAGTTTAATCGAGCCGGACTAGGGAAAAATGCCGTTTAGATTAAAATGTCTAACATACGTATACCCCAGAGCAAAATAAAAAAAGGCGCTGTCACCAGCGCCCTTACAGTCAGTACCAGAACCTGCGGTGTCTCATCATTCTCCGGGGATTAAGGACATTATCCCGACGCGGTTTTCACGGAGTGCATGCGTCTTGCAGGCCAGTCGGAACGTACAATTCACTGCCTGCCGGGCCAGGCTAACACCAGACCCCGTTAAAGTCCGGTGACAGCCCCGTGGCCTGCGGGGTACCTTTGCATCAAAGCGGGTTTACCATAGCAGAACTTACTGCCATGGTGTACCCAAAACCATTATTGCGGTGCAGAGAATTCCGCTTTCGTCTTTGCTGCCGGTTTTTTGCCCCGCGCGGTTTTCCGGCCCTTCCCGCCATTTTTCCCTGCAATAATACCGCTACACTCCGGATAACGAATACATCCCCAGAAATCACCATTCTTTCCCTTACGCTTGCGGGTCGGCCCCTTACAAACCGGGCAGGGGGGTGTCACAGGCGCGGTAATCTTCACTGTATCACTCCTCCCTTTGTCAACCAGATGGCGGGTCCACTGCAGCTGTTTCTGCATAAAGGTATCCAGCGGCATTTTTCCCTGAGCGATATCGTCCAGGGCCTGTTCCCACAGCGCGGTCATACCGGGACTGGTCAGCGTTTCAGGCAACGCCGCTATCAGTTCCCTAGCCAGCAGCGTGGCATGGATATGTTTGCCTTTTTTCTCCAGGTAGTTACGGGAGAAAAGCGTCTCCAGTACCCCGGCCCGGGTCGCTTCGGTTCCCAACCCTGCATTATCACGGAGAACTTTTTTCAGCTTCGGGTCGCTGACAAAACTGGCAGCATTTTTCATCGCAGCAATCAACGTTCCCTCGGTAAACGGGGGTGGTGGACTGGTTTTTTTGTCTTCCACCGCTGCGCCATTGACAAGACAGTTGTCACCTCTGTTTAACGGTGGCAGCGCCATGTCGGCATCGTTTTCACCGGTATCTTCAGATTGCTCATTCTGATGGTCCTTCTGAAATAACAGTTTCCAGCCCGTGACAACATTGACTTTCCCTCTGGCCCGGAACAACTGCCCGCCTATGTTAAAAGAGGCGTCGGTCACATCAGACTCCTGCAACGGCAAAAACTGGGCAAAATAATGCAGTCGAATAAGCTGATAAACCTTCAGCTCATCCGCGCTGAGGCGCGAGAGATCAAATGCCTGGCGTGTGGGAATAATGGCATGGTGTGCCGTGATTTTTTTATCATTCCAGACCCGGGAGACAAACCCGCGGTCCAGTTGGGTCAGCACCGGTGCAACTGATGGATCGGATTTAGCGACGGCGGTCAGTACATCAGGAATTTCCTGCTGCATCGATGGCGGAAGATAACCACAGTCGGTTCGCGGATAGGTCGTCGCTTTATGCGTCTCATATAATGACTGGGCGACAGCCAGCGTCTCTTTAGCCCCCATCCCGAATTTACGGGAGCAGACCTGCTGCAGCGTCCCCAGATCGAAGCAAAGCGGGGCCGGTGTTTTATCGCGCTTCTGATTCACTTCCAGTACCGTTGCGCCCTTCTGCTGCTGACAGAGTTGTCCGACGGCTTTCGCTGCCTGCTGATTCACGCAGCGCTTTTCATCATCGCAGTACTGCGCCGCCGCCTGCCAGGTCGCGCTGAAACGCACGCCGTCTTTCTCAAGCAGAGCCTGCACCTGCCACCATGGGACCGGGACAAAATCAGCGATTTCTTTATCACGGTTAACCACAATGGCCAGCGTCGGCGTCTGAACCCGCCCAACAGACAACACGTCGGAAACACCGGATTCACGAGCTATCAGAGTATAAAGGCGGGTCAGATTCATGCCGATAAGCCAGTCAGCCCTGCTGCGCCCTAGCCCCGCATCATACAGTTTTGCCGTATTTTCCCCGGGAAGAATACCGGCCAGCGCCTCCCGGACGCTGACTTCGTCCAGCGCGGATAACCATAGCCGACGTACTTTGCCACGATACCCACAATACGCCAGCAGCTCACGGGCAATAACCTCACCTTCCCGGTCAGCATCGGTGGCAATAATCACCTCTCCGGCCTGCTTCAGCAACTTACTGATAACCGTAAACTGATCCCGGGTCTGGGGTTTGACCACCATTTTCCAGTTATCAGGTAAAACCGGGAGCACATCGGCCCGCCAGGGTTTACCAAACTGTTCGCCATAAGCATCCGGGCTGGCCTGCTCCAGCAGATGGCCAATGGCCCAGGTGACGGTGATATTGCCACCGCTGATAAATCCCTGTCCCCGTTTACTGATGCCGAGAACCCGCGCAATATCTTTCGCCTGAGACGGTTTCTCACACAGATAAAGCTGCATGTCTCACCCCCTCTCAGCGCTTTTCGCTCTGGCGAACAGAGTGTTCCCGCAGAGGCGATGAAAAAGAAGATCGCTTTTTACCGGAGAAAATATCTGGATCGGGTTCACCCAACCGCGCCAGGGCCTCTTTGCCGCAGGCGGTCAGATTAATAATGTCACTCCGGTTAACCGCCACGGTGTAATAAGGCTGAATAGCCCCATAAACCTGTCTGACAGCATGTCCGCCTCTGTTGAGATACTGATCGCGCTGAGCGCGTGAAATCAGCCCATAATGGAAAGCCTGAAACGCTTTCATTGCCAGTTGGTCGTAACCGACCAGAAGCCATACGCACCGGTACCCCAGGGGGGAACGACTGTAAACGCTGATATTCAGAGGATGCGCAGACGCAATGTCAGAAAGCGTTATCCCTTTGGGAACAGCTGTCAGAATCACATCCAGTTCATTCACTATCGTACTGATCTTACTGGACGCCATGTGAAGCGTGGTTTCCAGTTTCACCAGTACCATATCAGCATAAGGGTTATCTGATGCTGAATCCCGGGAAGCCACCCCGGCACGCTGAATGGCCTTTGGCATGCTGATGATTTCAGGCCGCTTTTTCTCATGCTCACCGCTGTCACTTTGCTTACGCCCTTCCCATAATCTGATGGCATAGTGAGTATGAAGCTCTACCGAAAGCGCGGACTGTAGTGCGCCTGCCCGCGGTGAAGATGCTTCATTACCGACCTTAGCATCCGCGTTCTTTTTACCCTTTTCCATATATAGCCCCTTGCTGTTGCGATATCTCAGTCAGGATTGAGATAGTCCTCAGCAAGAGGAAGCAGGACAATTGAAAACCAGATCGCCAGATGATGAAATTTTGATTTATCTATTGCCAGTAAAGACCGTGTACTTTTTAATCACTGTTGCCACTGGCAACGCCGCATACTTTTTAACCACTGTTGCCACTGGCAACACCATCCGCTTCTAGCATGACGGTCAGCTATGTGCCAGGAACGGACGTTGTTAACATCGTGCTATGTTAATCTATGGGGAGCAGGTCAGGCGAAGTAGGACTGATGACCCGGCTTTGCCGGTGAGCCAGGGGGGTCATTAACATCTAAAAATCTGGATACAGATCTGACTGATAATCATGGTCAAGAGAGTGTGAATGAACAAAGTGGATTAAACAGATGTCAAATAGTGTTAGTTTTCATGCCCAGCATCGGTCCTCACTTCTCTCGGGACCGCTATTCGATTTTATGCAGGTAAATTTAATTTATGAGCCAAAGTATGCCAGTTGCTGAAGGGAGATACATTTCTGGTTAGCTACAAAGCAAGTTTCATTAGCCTCCATTGGAAGCATGTATAATATATCCAACGGTAATTCCGCCCCTGCAAGTTTCAACTCTGCTTTAAGTTGGAGTAACAACTCTCCTGACGGACCGACAATTAAGATATCGTAATCAGAGCCAACCCCAAAAAGCGATGAGCCAAACATGAAGCTTTCAAAAAAACTCAATGTTTGACACGTATCCAATAGGTAACGAGCCACATCGCTTGCAGACATTATCAGCGAGTAATCAAATGTTTCAACTCTGCCCATTTTAGTACTCCACACCCCAATTGATGCCCTGCTTCCAGTGCCGGTTTGGTAGGGTTTCCATTAGGATTAATGTTCCAAATAACATCGACGGGGCCAAACTGATCCCAGAAAGAGCGAACTGCATCAGCTGTGGGTTCATATTCAAGAAGCATGCCCACCCTGAGCTTCTTTCCATTATTCAAAACTATAGTGAAAACGCGATCAAACTCTCTTTCTATGTTTCTGAAATACTTTTTCATCTGGTTAATAAGTCGATAGGAGAAGAAATAATCCTTATGAGAAGCCGTGTTCACGTTATTATCCGAAAGAGCAGAACTCAAAGTACCTGAGCTGCCCCAACCAATATTTGCATCGGTTAGGAAGCTGATAGCCGCCCCCGTCCATACACATTCACTTCTGAAGCCACAAAGAAAATCCATATCGGGATATTTTTCATGGTATTGCACAGCTATATCGATAGTAATTTCTGCGGATTCGGAGATAACTGCCAATATTTCCGGTCTATTACGGATTGATATTCTTATAGCGTCCCCATTTACATGTTCAGCCGAACCCATACTGCCTAATCTTTTATTAGTATTTTCAAGTGCATATCTAACTTGCCATTTCATGAAAAAATTCCTTCCATATCATGTGGATAACGAATAGCACTTCCAGAAACACCACAAACATGGCGTTCAGAAAGTCCACGAACATGCTCTTTGTATTGGGCAAAGGTTTCCCGCTCTTCGACTGTCAGGTGGCATCGGTTCATGCCTATGATCGCCTGAATGCGGAAGTGATTAGGTAAAATGACACTTTTCATCCTTTGCGACCATATCTGTGCCGTTTCAGACTCAGGATTGAACTCAAATCTTGCACCATCAACAGGAGCGAACTCTTTCCATATGGCCTTATTTTCATCCATAGCTGCGATCACAGCCTCTCTCGCTTGCCCTCTATCTTCATAACGAATAATGCCTTGCTTGTGCGCTAAGGCTACAAGATGGTTGCTCTTCCAGCCTAAAATCATGCTTCTCGGAAATGATTCAGGCGCTTTATCGATAATTGTGTGGCAGGTAGGGCATAGCAGGATGAGGTTTTCAAATGAGTCTATTTCAAACTCTTCAACTGGTCTCTCTTCGTATCGAGGCCCTGTCTCACCATGAGGAATGACATGTGCCATTTCAGCAATATGCTTATCCCCGCCTATCTCTGCGGGGAAAAGTGGCTTGAGACAATCTGGATGCTGACAATGACCTGCAGATGCCGAAAACAGCCGTAATTTGGTTTCATTTGGGATACTTTTCCGAGTAGCCATATTTGATTCCTAGGGTTTCATTGTAAGTATGAAAATATTCTGTCCTGCTTGCTCCTTGAATAGCATACAGTTGATCCGCCTCCTATTGCACCGCGATGTTCATTAAGCTCTATTCAATGGTGAGAACAATAGTGAACTTCCGCTTTTCGCTCACAGCGGACTGTCAATCATACTTTTCTGCAATGACGTTTGGTATTCAATTTGTACCCTCTACTGGAAACAGTAATCCACTGGTGAAAATATTATCAGCATCCCCCTGTTCATGTCCGCTCATAGCAGCCACTCCTTTAATCATCGGGCATTTTGTCGCAATTGCTGCCGGAGGCTGTTGACGTAATTTCTGACCTGTTCTTCAGACGCTACCGCAGCCCGTGGGGACACAGAGAAAAACGGCTGTTCAGGTATGAGTGGTCGCGTCTGAGTCTCCGGCTGAACCGGTTGCTGCTTAACCGGTCTGAAAGTCCCCTCACGGGCTTTTTTCATCACTGCCAGCATCCAGCCAAGCGGATTATCGACCTGTCGCCTTTCCATCACGCTCTTCAGAGCAAACAGAACCTGCTTCGCCTGCGTTTCCGGTAGGGCCTGAAGCTGACGAATCAGCATTTCCTGATCTTCCTGTGACACTACGGCTTTCAGCGCATCAGGCAATGCTACCTGACTGTCCACGTACGTTTTTTTATTCACACTGTGTGTGAAACTACGTACGTAATGGTTCGGTTTCCGAACTCTGTAGTAATCTCCTGATTTTACTGGCAGTTCGGATTCCGAACTCTGTATTATTGGCTCCTGATTTTGACTGAGTTCGGTTTCCGTACTCTGTTCTCGATGGTTATTTTTTATTCGCCGCACACTGAGTTCGGCTTCCGAACCCAGCTCCGGATTTAATAATGAGGGATGCTGCCGCGCTGCTGACTGACCGGCATTTTGTGGTCGACCCAGGCGGTTTTCAAGAAGAGACAGGTGGCTATGATAGTGCCGCATTGTGGGATCGTTTTTAATCTCATCCAGCACATCCCGGGCGGTCTGACTGACCGTCCGGTTTTTACTCAGACTGGCATCGGCAACCATATCAAGAAAACGCGGATCCAGTGATTCTGCATCCCGGAAAGTCAGGGGCTCGTCATGTTGCGCGTAGATATTACCACGAACCCGACCTTTATCGTCGCGAACCCGCTTACACAGGCTGAGCCAGCCGGTTATTCGTAACATCAGTAATACCCGACTGACGGTTT
This sequence comes from Erwinia plantamica, assembly GCF_043420595.1. Taxonomy (NCBI): domain Bacteria; kingdom Pseudomonadati; phylum Pseudomonadota; class Gammaproteobacteria; order Enterobacterales; family Erwiniaceae; genus Erwinia; species Erwinia plantamica. The sequence continues at coordinate 161,522 of NZ_JBGCUC010000008.1, read as the reverse complement.
CACGGGAGGCTTTACCTTTACCCGGAGAAGCCAGTTGCACCTGCAGCTCATCATAACTGGGAAATATTGCCCCCTCATTATTCTGTGCATATAGGCGGATCATCATCCAGCCCATCTTATCAAGGGGAGAAAGCCGCTGATCCAGCAACAACCTTCGGGGGATGGCATCATGCACGTTTCCCGTAAACAACAGGCCGCTGCGTACTCGTCCGTTATCGCGCAGTGGATTAGCCGCCAGGCGGGCATTCATTTTTTCCAGCGTAAACGCTATCAGGCTGTCCGCAGGCAGCGTCATATTTTCTTCCTTATAATGGCTCTCGTCAGGCCATTCTGTTCTTTCAGTATGCTTATGCCTGCATCCGCGTGCAGATGCAGGGTAAACACACTATTTGCGGATGGCTGAGTTGTAACGCTCATGACTCAGCAGTAACCAGGTTCTGCCCCCGTTACGACTGAGCAGACGCCAGAACGGACCAATATTAATCTTAACGTATCCACAGCCCCGGTCCTCAAGCCGGGTATAATTGCGATCGCCATGATGAAACTGACTGACCAGTCGTAAGGCTTTACGGCAGCATTGCGATGGCGTGCAGGGAGAGGCCCACAGACCGGGGCCAACGTTTTTCATCCTCATGCACGCTTCCTCACTGAAGGTTTCGGGGACTGACTCACAGAGCGACGGGGTGTGGTTCTGTGCCATCCTTTCACAGCATGCCAGACTGAGGTCAGGGGGATATTAAGTTGCTCCGCGGCCAGCATCATGACATCAAGCCCGTCCGGGCTTTCCACCTCTTCAACGCCTGATTTCTGCCACAGCCGCCAGATTTCCGCATTGTCTTCATCCCCGATCGTATTGCCACGTCCGGATCGTGCTTCGATACCGGCAATCCTGCGACGGGCCGCCACATCCGTACTGGAAAGCCCGAAAAACGTCTGCATCAGCTCTATCGAACTGCCCAGCGCCAGCGCCCGGTCGATGCGTTGCATGCGCTTTTGCTCCATTCTGGCCCTCTGCAGCATGCTGACCAGATTACTGTGATCGATGCTGACGCTGACCACAGAAACTTCGCTGTTAGCAAGATAATGTAGTTCCTCAAGGGAGAGTCCCTGCAGCATCTGCATCTCTTCACGCTTGATCCCAAGCGACTCACAGCGACGGAGATAACCACTTTTCAGATCCATCACCAGCTGCATCAGCAGCCCGTTGGCAGCCTGAGATAAACCACCGGAATTAGTCACTCAACACCTCCGGAAGACAGAACAGCCGCCACGGCTGGCCGTTCACTGAACCCATAAAATGTCACAGTTCGTCGACAGACGCCCGATGATGTATTGCTCCATGAGAAGTAAGGCCAACAGCCAAAGGCATGGCCAACCGCCCATGCCAGACGGGTCATCCATTCAGGTACCTTTTCGGCCTCTGATGGTGCACCCTGAGAGTCAACTTCACGAACGGACGAAAGCGTGGCGTCCAGCTCGCTGATGCCATATTTTTCCATCAGGCGCTGCGCCCTTGAAAGCGCAAGCCAGGCTTCATGGGTATTGCTGTTGCTTCGGCTCAGTTTCAGCAGTTTCCTGACCAGACTGACCAGCCGCTCCCGGCGTTTGTCATTATTCATCATGATCCTCCTCCACTACGCTCACGCCACGCTGCAGCTCCCGCAGACGACGCATGACGCGCATCAGCCTCAGCAGTTTTATGGCATTTTCATCATCAAGAACCGGCACATCCTGTTGCACAGCCCCGCCGATCAGTACGCTATCCAGGCTACTTGCTTGGCAATGCGCCGGACAACACCCGGCAAGGGACAAAAGAAAAGCTGCCGGTGCGCTGCAGCTGTCGCCCGCAGCGCAATAGCCTGGCGACAGACTACTGGCGCGATCTGGCAGGATTTCATCTTCACACCCCAGCGTTTCCCCCAGTTCCCACGCCATGATGAAGGCCATATTCTGCAGATGTTCGATATCGTCCTGATAAGCCGGAACAGACCAGATCATATCTCCGGTAGAGTGGCTGGCCGGGCGTTGGCTCTCCTCCTCATCCTCCGGCTCCGGTGTCAGCATAGAGAGCAGCGTCTCATCGCTATCGGTTTCATCATGGTCCGGAGAAAGCCCAGGGCCCATGCTGTCTCCCGAAATAACCGGAGAACCGCCGTACATATCGGGCTGTATTTCTGTACGAGGGAACGACGCATGCGCTTCCTTATTGTCCTCTGACGTTACCCGTGAATTTGCAACTGGCTGCGGTAGTTCCTCCGTAACCGCTGGCGTGACCGGCGGAGACTCAGACAGTGCTGTCTGCAGGGCAAAATCAGGCTCGGGTACAGTCTCCTGAACGCTGTCGGTAGACGGTGATGGCGCCACTTCCTGAGGACGGGTAGCCTCTGCCGGTTCACCAAAGTGATAGCGCCGGTTACGCTCGCCGGGAGCCAGTTCCATCACCCAGCGGTCATAATTCAGTTCCGGATGCGGCAGTGCCAGCAGCAGATCACCAATAAATTCATCGCGGAACATTTCCGGCGACCACAGTTCGGGGGAATTGAACTTGCGGCAACATTCACCAAATACATCGGTGAAGCATTTATCGCTTCGTTCAGACAGAAGGCAAAACTGATCCCAGACTTTCTCCGCATCCTGCCGAATAGCCAAAAGGGCATTAATTTGTGGCCGCCCCAGCCCAGACTCCAGCAAATCAGGCATCCAGGGATACAGGTGGGTGAGTGCGCTTTCCATACGACTGATGCTTGAGGCATCGATCGGTAATCCCTGCTCAGTCAGTAACTTTGACAATTCCCGCATCGAAACAGGTTTATCCAGCTGTTCTTCATAGATAACCCGTGCCTTATGGATCCCCTGGGCCTTTTCAATAAAGGACAAATCGCCACGGACTTCATTCTCAGCAAGATGACCAATCACGCACTGGAGCCGTCCGGGCCAGGGCTTCACAAGCACATGGATACGGAAAAAACGCTCCTCCCTCGTTTCCTGCCACAGCTCTGTCAGTATCTGATAACGGGTGTTCCCACCATCACTGAAAATGTATTTATTCGGATCGCCATCCGGATCGCGGGTGACTTTTGGTACCGTGTCCAGCCCGCGGGCTTTAATTGACGCTTTTATCTCGTCATAACGTGGGTTACGCGATGTTCGCGGGTTATCCGGGTTCGGCGCCAGCTGTTCAATCGTCAGTACCATCGGCATTTCAACCACCGGTGTACTCTCAACGCTCCCCGAGGTTCTGCGGCCCGACTGGAGCATGGAAGCCCCAATATTCGTGCGGTTACGGCTCATGCCCGACCTCCTGTCCTGTGGTACCCGAAGTCATATCCCCCTTCCTGATATTCGGAAAAAAGCGTATAGCGGCCGTCAAACTGCACTTTCACCGTTCCGGTTGGCCCCTGACGCTGCTTACCGATAATGATTTCTGCCACACCCGGCGTCATGGTGCCCGGGTTATACACCTCATCCCGGTAGATAAACATAATGAGGTCGGCATCCTGTTCGAGTGCCCCCGAATCGCGCAGATCGCCGTTATTGGGACGTTTATCCGCCCGCTGCTCCACCTGACGATTGAGCTGAGAAAGCGCCAGTACGGGACACCCGAACTCCTTGCCCATCGCCTTCAGGGAGCGCGATATCTCGGCGATCTCCTGAGTCCGGTTTTCCTGTTCGGGAGAGCGGATCAGTTGCAGGTAGTCGACCATTATGAGGGCGGGATTGCCGTACTTGCGGACATAGCGGCGGGTACGGGCGCGTAAGGTTGCCGGTGTCTGATAGCTTGTGTCATCAATAATCAGGTGATTATTCCATTGAATTATTTCCTTCATGGCCAGTGAAAGACGGGCCCATTCTTCATCACCCAGAGATGCACTACGAAGCCTGCTGAGTTCAACCCGCCCTTCCATAGACATCAGACGCATAGAGAGCTGTCCTTCCGGCATTTCCATGCTGTAGACGAAAACGTAATCATCCGGTTTTCCCCGTACAGCAGCGGCACATGTTGCCAGCGCCAGAGCGGTTTTCCCCATCGATGGCCGTGCAGCCAGCAAAACCAGATCGCCCGGCTGCAGGCCGCAGGTCATCTCATCCAGCTGGCGGAAACCGGTTGGCGTACCGGTCAGACCGTCCAACGCCATCATAGCTTCAAGCCGGCTGACCAGCGTGTCCATGGCATCGTTTATGGTGGTTTCAGTACCTGCCTGCAGCATGCCCTGCTCAGCAATGCAGAACAGCTGGTTCTCAGCTGCCTCCAGAACGTCAGAAGAATGCGCATTCAACGCCTGCACGTCAGCGACCAGCATATTGCCGACACTCTGCAGCTTGCGTAGCCGGCTTTTTTCCGTCACTACCCCCGCATATGCCAGAATATTGGCAGCCGATGGTGTGTTCTTACTCAACTCAGCCAGGTAAGCAAAACCGCCCACCCGCTTCAACAAATCACCATTTTCCATCCGGTCAGAGAGCGTAATCAGATCCAGCGGTTGGCTTTCACCGGCCAGTTCAGCCATTGCCCTGTAAATGGCGCGGTGCCGGACGACAAAGAAGTCATCCGGTGCCAGCAATAAAACCACTTCATCCCAGCGGTCGTTATCCAGCATTAACCCACCCAAAACGGCCTGCTCTGCTTCTACCGAGTGGGGAATATTTTTATTATCCATAGCCCCTCCTTAGTCGAAATCAGGTATGCAAGGGTGGTTCAGGAACTCAGGAAAACAGAAACAAATCCCCATCCCGGTTTCGCGATTCACCTTATCAGTGGAATAAGCAACCACGCGCCAGATTAGATCCCGATTCATACGCGAACCTCCCGGGAGAGAACGTCATCAAAGAGCGCTTTCCACTCAGGAAACAACTCGCAGGCAAGGCTGTGCATGGTATCTGCCGCCGCAGGTCCCTTACGCCTGGTTTTATATTCAAGCCGGTGAACCGGCTGTGACTTAACATGGCCCAGTTTGAAGATATCCAGTTGCTCAATGCAGGTATCAAGCAGACTGAACATATTTCGCTCTCCCAATACACTGCTGTCATACAGCTTCTCGCTGATAATTTTTGAGAGACTGTCCATCGCCTCCCGGTCAAGAAGCGTATTTTCGAAACAGTTCACAAGAATAGAGATGTCGGGCAGGTGTATACCGTAATTTTCGTAGGTTTTGAGGCGGGAAAACATATGCAGGGAACCGCGAATAAACTCGCGAACGTCGGGAAGTATGGGTTTCACAACTCCCATGACACGGCCGGTTGACGCAAGTATGGAAAGCTCCGTCATCACCCCGGTGGCACCTTTGGAGTCGATAATAATTGCCCCGTAGCGGGCAAAGGCAGGATGCTGAAGAATATTCCTTAAGCGGATACGACCGTCTGCCGCGTGTAGCATCGCTGTCGGCAGGAGTTCGTCCGGATCGTTTGAGTAAATAAGGTCCAGATTATCAATTGAGGTCTGAGAAATAGCCTGAAGTGGATCGGGGATTGTCTGCATGAGAAGCTCATACAGCCCGAAAGGGGCTTCTTGCTGCAGGGCAAAAATGCTGCTGGCCGTCGGCTGAGTCCAGTCGGCATCAATAAGAAGTGTCTTTACACCGGCATCGGCAAGGAAACCGGCGAGATAGGCAGCGAAAGTCGATTTACCTTCACCGCCTTTTGGAGAAATGACGGGTAAAATTTTCATAGTTTGTACGTTCACTCAGGTAACGTACAAACGCACTTTTACATCCGGTTAACACCTGAGAGGGGATTGAAAATCCCCGTGTCCTTGGTTCGATTCCGAGTCCGGGCACCACTATTCCAAACCCTCGCTTATGCGGGGGTTTTTGCTTTATGCGTCAAAAAATCACTGGATTACCAGTAGATATTATCCTTCTCTCTGTCTGCCCCCGCTTCCCGATGGTGCCAAATGGGCATTCTGCCCCACGTATTTTGTTGTACTGACGCTTTGATGCCCCAGTAAGTCTTTCACCAGCGTAAGATTCCGTTCCGACGATGTTATCAGCGCCGTCGTGAGGTTATGGTGAAAATAATATGGCGAGACGGCAAAACCACATTCCTATCCGGTATTGATGGTTTTGAGATCCGATGTGACACGGGAATAGTCGAACCAGAAACGCCCCTGTTCTGGCCGGTCAGCCTGAACGGCAGCAACGCGAGCACGTTCAAGTGCTGCCTGTATTTGAATCAATAGGTGCTGGGCAGACGCCAGCTCATCTTTTTCAGATGCATGGACGGGTAACGCGATCAGCAATGTCAGCCCCAGCAAACAGCCGGCTCGTCAGGTTAAGCACTCCTCAGTGATTTAGGGTGCTGTGAGGGTGCGATAAATGTGAAGACGGGTCAGGGGATAACTGTTTATGGTTTTTTGATAATTTTCGTATTAACAAATAGCAAGCCAAAGCGCTATACAAGTTGATTAGTAGAGACAACAATATATCTATCGCTGCGTTATCATTAGCGAATTATTACTGTCTGATCCAGAAGGTTAGAAAATAGCATGACGTTATCATCAGGTAGGGTGGAGTTCACAGAAGCAACCAGAAAAATGGTCATGGAGGAAGCCGGATATTGTTGTGCAAATCCTGGCTGCCGTATGCATTTACTTGAGTTCTACACCGAACAAAATAAAACTCGAAAACTGGGCGATGTAGCCCATATTTATTCTGCTGTTAGCCTGTCGGGAAGTGGCCCTCGATCCAACCCACATATGACGCCTGAACAACTCAGCGCTCAAACTAACGGAATATACCTTTGTACAACTTGCCATCGTCGTGTCGATAATTGTGAACTGATGTTCCCAGCAGAACATCTTTTTCAGTGGAAAAGAGAGGCGCAACAGAGTAATAACCCCGAGGGGAGAGACGGCTGGAAGAATCCAGGATATGGACGAACGACGCTTGACGACTGTCGGGAAACAGAAAAATACCTCCACTTCACCAGTCCTTTTATTGACACTATCTATCAATTTTGTTTAAAGGTTCAAGGAACTCAGTTCCGAACTTTCAGAGTTGATCACAAGATTATCGTAACGCTCTGGGGGCTTGCCAGAAGAGGAATAGGCCTGCCTACCTTTAATATATACTCCCACCAATTTAGAAATAAAATCTTTGAACTACAGCGAATAGCAGAAGAACTTATCAAGCTGCTTCCCGAAAATACACAACTGGATTCGGGATCCTATTATAAAGGCGATGAACCGCCATTTTTACCAGGTTTTCCCTCTGGCGTACTTGTTTATATTGACGGTCGAGTACAGGCATTATCTGAGTTAATACAGCAATGGCGGATGATTCAGCTATGCTGGGAAAATGAAGTGAGTATGTATCAAATTTAAAATACTTCCCTTACTGACGCGCCAGTAACCGTTTTTACAGGGCTTGTCTGCTGACGACAGCGCACAAAAGCCAGTTTTGTGCGCCGCCGCCCAGCTTACTACTCTAGTACGAAGGAGCTGACTGCGCGCTCTGCACTTCTTTCCGATACTGGTTTGATATTTGCTCAGCCTTATAAGAAGAAGCGATACTGCAAGACCGTAAGTTATCTAATCTAAACACCTTGTTTTCATTACATTTAACTAAAAATGTATTGAACTCCTCGGGGTTCGAATCAGCCCACTGTTCAATCTTTATAGTTTGAGCATCTTGTTGTTGAGCATTGCTGGCCAGAACTGGTGCGCTTAGCACTATCGTTCCCAGCATGAAACTAAAAATGAATCCCTTCATATATTCTCTCCTGTCATTAATCACCTGCATATTTTTCACTCAGATATCAATCAGGATCAACTACTAAAGGTACTTTTTAAACGAAGCTGTGGTCACCGTCACTGCAATACCCAGCAAAATAGCGGCGGGCAACAGCAGCAGGTTGGGATATACCGCCGTTGGCCACGACAGATACAGCATACAGGGACATAAATTGCGGGTTTCACCATTCGTTTTGCATGGTGATACACAAAACTCGACGCCTACCCGACGCGTGGCGGCTGTTTCATTACATGCCACAGGATTTTTACCGCGACGTCAGTTCGATGAGCAGACCAAAGTTGACGATGAAAATTATCGGTTATGGCCCTAATGCAAAAATCATCTTCGCCTTACAAGGGATTACCCTAAATACTATTTTTAATAGAGATGGCTGACGCGCAGTAAGCTGAAACGTTATCCATCAGCCAGTAAAGAAGCTCCGACGGTATGGCCCCGCTCCCGAATCTGATCCAGGCATAACTGGTTGCCTATTCTGGCAAACGGCCGGTTTTTCGGCAAATCCAGCAGGTGTCATCCAATCCCGTGCAAAATGGAGCCGACATTGGCTATAAGATATGCACCACGCCTCCATGTTGCGCCGTGCATACAAGCAACTAATTTATTGCAATAATTCTGTCGACAGCCTTAAGCGTTTTTTCCCGATGTGCAATAATAACTCTTGTAATATTGAGCTTTTTAATTTCTCCATTTACAAACCGCTCACTATTACTATCAAGAGAGCTTGTCGCCTCATCCATGAACAGAATAGAAGGCTTTTTATAAAGTGCGCGGGCAATAAAAACTCGCTGCTTTTGCCCACCTGACAGTCCTTCACCCAGTTCTCCAATTAGCGTGTCATAACCCATAGGCATTTTCATAATCACATCGTGAATATAGCTGGTTCTGGCGCACTCTATCATCCAGCTTTCATCTACATTCTCTACAAATCCGCAGATATTTTCACGTATTGAACCAGAGAATAACCTGTCGTCCTGCATGATACAGGCAATCATTTTATGATAGTTATTTATTCCCGTCTGACGGATATCAATCCCATTAACGATTACCTTACCGGTATCAGGTTCAAGCAGCCCGCATAATATTTTCATCAATGTGGTCTTGCCCGAACCAGAGTTACCTGTTATCGCTACACTTTCGCCTGGTGAAATTGAAAACGACAGGCTGCTGAATATCGCAGCTGACTGACTATCGTAGCTGTAGCTGATATCTGATATTTCCAGCGATACCGGATTCATAGTCGCGATATAGTCGATATCCGCTTTTTTTTCTTCCCGTTGATGTAAAGCGATATCCGCAATACGTTCATTATGCAGACTCATGATGCGCAGTTGCAGGAGAAAGTTTGTTAGTGAAGCAATCCTGTCGGAAAACTGGCCACGAAACGCACCAAATGCTACAAACATACCTATGGTCATTTGGTTATCGATAACAAGCCCAGCGCCCAGCCATAAAATAGCAATCTGATCGCATGTAGCTACAAACGTATTTACTCCGCCAAAAAGGAGATCCATCTTATTTAATTTGATACCAGAATTTATCGCATCAATTTTCAAATTCAGCCAGTGTGTTCCGCGCCTTTCCGTCATTCCCTGTATTTTGACCGTGGCTATACCATACAATGTCTCCATAAAATAGGAGCTGGCACGCGCACCTCTGACAAGCGTTTCTTCTGAAACCTGACGGTAATGACCATAGGTCAATAGCCGAATAATAACATAGACCGCAGTAAAACCCAGTACAAACCAGGTTAACCAACCACCATATAGCGCCATCATTATCAGGACACTGACGACCATAATACTGTCTATGATGGCGCCAACAACGCTGGTCGTAAAGGTAGAACGTAGCGTATCCAGCGAGCCAAAACGAGAATTAATATCACCCAGCCTGCGCCTTTCAAAATAAGTTAAAGGAAGCCTTAACAAATGATTAAACAGGCCAGACTGCCATTGCACATTAATAAAAGTCCCCATAACCAGTGAAGACCAGGCTCGAACAATGCCCGTTGCCGCTCGCAGAAATATAAAGAACATTAATCCGAAACAAATCAAAGTTAATAATCCTTTATCGCTTGCCGGAATAGCATGATCCATCACCAGCTGCGTACCTATCGGCATCACCAGATTGATGGCCTCAATAATTACTGACAGGAAAAATATTTTTGCCAGCATACTTTTAATGCCATAAATACTACTAATCAGCGTACGCAGGCTCAGGCGATTCTTAACCGTTTGTTCTGTAAATTCACTGCCGGGCCAGACTTCCAGCGCGACACCGGTAAAGTGTTGCGACATTTCTTCAAGCCCGATATGCCTTCGTCCTCTGGCAGGATCGTGCAGAATAAAACGGTTGCGTTTCACGCTGACCAGCACGACAAAGTGGTTAAAATCCCAGTGAAGTATGCAGGGCATTTTCAGCGCGCCCAGCTCGCTTAGGGCCAATGACAGAGGACGGGTCGCCATCCCCAGCTGTTCTGCAATACCGTTGAGACCAGCAAGATTGGCACCGCGCGTCGATAAATTGAACCGCTGTCGCAACGATATCAAATCAATGTTTTTGCCGTAGTGTCCGCATACCATCGCCAAACAGGCGAGTCCACATTCTGAAGTCTCTGTCTGATGAATAACCGGAACTCGCCGTTGCCACCGCAAATCCAGTTGATTCACAATCTTTTTAAAAGCAGTGCTACTCATCTACCTGTCCTGTGGCGCTGTGCTTCATGTCATAGAGTGGTGAAAGCATCCACTGGTAAATTTTTCTTTTTTCCAGAAATAATGTGCTTTGCGCTTTCATACCATTTTCCAAAGGCAGAAGTTTCCCGTCATAAGTAATAATCTGCTTTTCAGGTTTAACGATTACCTTATACCAGGGGCCAGAGGTGCCTGATGAATACCCAGGAGATCCCTGATAAGTGAGCATCTCTTTTGCTGTGGCTGGCGTCCTGGTGATGGTCGTCACCGTTGCGGAAAACTGGCCGAATTTTTCTGCCGGAAAAGCCTCATAACGGATATTAACTTTATCTCCCGGTGAAATATAAGGTACAGCATCATTAGGCACCCAAATAATGAGATAATAATGATCAATGACCTGAGGGAGAAGCTGTAGCAGACTGTCCCCAGCATTTACCATTTGCCCTGGCGTGACGCTCATTGAATCTATTTTTCCGTCAGAAAGAGCACGAATAACGATTTCTTCGCCCTCGTCGGTGTCAACCAACTCTTTTTGTAAGTCGAATTGCTGTAGTTCCATCTGATAAATGCGATTATCAAATTCTGCCGCCTGCGTCTGAACCTGGCTTGCAAGATTGGTTACCTGTAACGCATTTTGTTCATTCTGCCCGCTCAGGTTAAGAAGATTATTTTGCTGCTGATAATACAGTGCCACCTGATTAGTCAACTGATCTTTGGTGATCAGTCCTTTTGATTGGTATTTCCGGTAGTTCTCCATATTATCTTTCATGATATTTATGCCCTCTTCAGCTCGTCTGATAATATCTGATGAGCGTCGGAATGCATCACTGTATTGCATATGTTGTTGTTCTAACATAGCCAGTGTGACTTTTTTATTTTCTTTCAGGTGGGAGATAATATTCCTTACGCGAACCAGCTGGCTTTCAATATCCCTCCGACGATTTTCACTGACGACGCCGCCTGGCGTGCTTTTGCTAACGTCCAGTTGATAAACAGGGTCACCTTTTTTTATGATATCCCCTTCATGGACAAACTGCTTCACCACGATCCCTTGTACGCTGGAGTAAATATTAATCGCCCGTGGCCAGGTAGTAATTTCTCCGCTGACATTAACTCGACGCGTATAGGTTCCTTCCGTAATAAATACCAGAAAAGCCACCATGAAAGTGACAGAGACTAATATAACCAACCAGAGCGGAATGCCCGGCAATAAGATCGCACGCCCATGCCATTGCATTTTCCTGTTTTCTATTGCTTCCTTACGAAACAAATTTTCTTCCTCGGAATGTTTCGACTCTAATTTTCTTCCTACGGCTTAACCAGCGCACTGGTTCTTCACCCCAAGGTCGTAGTTGGGAAAAACGCTCAATAGCCTTGCGGCCAAAACCGGGTTTGCAGCAAAAATCGAGGATCCAAACCCTGCCGTCTTCATTCCATTCAGAAGGGTGCAGTCGGAATTTTGGATCGTCAAGCAATCTCTTTTCCGTATCTGCAGCCAGGTATGCCCAGGTGATATAGGCCAGTGGAAAACCCTGCACGTCGAAAAGAAATTTTATTTGGTGGTGCTGTATCGCGTATTCGGTCCAGAGCTGAATAGTTAAAACCGGATAGAGGCTGTAATTACGGTTATGGAGCATACAGCTAACGGCAAAACCAATCTGTTCCTGGGCTGACCATGTATCCTGGCCATCTACGGTTTCCTGTATATACAATGTCATTGTTTTCTCGCCTGGTGCCCGTGAATGGCTAATGCGCTACTGCCTAATACGTCGTTAGCAAATGTCTGCATTTTGATCCCCATTGCGACGAATGCCTGCCTCAGAGACACAATATCTTTTTCATGCGTTTTTAGCAGATGCGCTATTTCTTCAAACATTTGCACTTTGCCTAAACAGGCTCGGGGCAGCAGTTTTTGTCGCGCGCTCTGCTCCACTTCTTTTATCATTGCGGCGTTATCAACTCCCTGCTCATGGCAAGTGCTGGTCAGCCAGCCTATGGCGTCGGTATAACTTCGCAACAGTTCCGGAAAGCGGTTATCTTCCTCCAGGTCATTATCATGTAAACCTCTTTGTCCCTGGCAGCGCTGGATTAAACCTGTAACAATGTTTTCCAGTGAAAATCTATTCTTTTCACCGCGATACGGCATGTTGCCAGGCCTGGCAATAAATGCCACAAAGTTTTTAACTAAAGGTTTTAGCGTTTCAGGCACTGGTTTCTGTAAGGGAATGGTTATACCCAACAATTCCAAATAGCCACGGTAGCAAGCGTCCTGGAAAGCCTGTTGAAAGACGTCTTCTGTCTGCTGACGGGCAGTCACCGTGAATCCCGAATCGAACAGATATTTACCTGCGTACAGGCAAAGATTGGATAGCCCCTTTTGCAACGTTGCTGGCTCTTTCATCAGCGCCATAAGCCTGAGATGGTATTCAAAGCTATCGCTACTTTCGTCCGGGAACAGACAGTTCAGGCCATTAAAATCCAGCAGCTTGCCGTCCATTGAGATATTGGATGGCGACGTCGTTAGCCTCAAAAAACGTGTCCGGCAAAATGCCATTTGCCGTGCCTGGCGTCTGGCAAGCTCACATAATCCTTCGATGCAGTAACGCTGCGGATCGCGATAAGCCCGCTCGCTAAAGCCATCTGGCGGCATCGGCAAACTTATCGGCAACTGGCGGATGACAGAACTCACCCGTCGGGCATCATGCAATAGTTGCCCGGCATAGTCAGGCTGCGGCCGAAAATAGGGTGCCCGTTCGAAATGAGCCGGACGCACTACAGGCTCACGGATCAGCAGCGCCCGCCGCGAAGAGCCTGCCGCAAGTTCACCGGCGTTGGCAATATCATTGTCGATAAGTAAAACTGCGCGCGTTTGCACCGCGCCATAAGGGAGAATTTGCCCCAGCACTTCGCTCCATAAAGCTTCATAAAGCGCATGAACGGCGCTCAATGTACCATTTGAGTGACGTTCGTCTGAGCCCTTACCCACCAAGGGATTAGCCCCCATTCCTTTCACCTGATAATGCCCGTCAAAACCGCAGCGGGCACCGCCGCCGTTGCGCTGAATGCCGCTACCGCCATAACGCTCCGCATAAAACTTTTTGGTCGCAGCGGAACGGGCTGGATCGATCAGATAGCTACAGGCGTTGCGTAGTGCTTCTGGATCTTCAACGTCCGCAGCGCACCACAGCAACGAGGATGACACTTGTTGGGCATAAAAAGGCACCAGATTTTCTGCCAGGCCTGAAAGCAAAGAGGAATGACTCATTTGCTGGCATTCTCCAACGTGTTTTGATGATATGCGTTTTGCTTCTTTTTAGGCGGGTAATTTCCAACGCGCTTAAATAGGGTCATAAGATACATAATAAGCAGCGGGTATTTTATTGAGCATTTTCTTATCCAAAAAGAAATAGCAGAAGATAAAAAGGGTACAGAATTTATAATAAAGAGCCTTTAGACACTACAGGAACAAAATTAAATTTTTTTTAAATTTATCAAAGCGTCAGTATTGCGTCAATGATTACGCTAGTGCCAGCTAATGATAATTTCATTTAATATAATTTAACTGCGTTATTTTTTAGGACCATGTATACATAAACTACCCGAGCATAATTTAGCCAGACAAAAATAGACTGCGGTATCATTTTTATTACCTCTCAATCCCGCCGGGAAAATAGCGACCAATTAAAAGGTAAGGTTTGTAGAACTTATAATCACGAACAGATGAAACTAATTTTTTATTGCTTACTGTAAAGATAGCGTTATTATACTTTACAAAAATGTACAATCAGACAACATCAAAGGAGAATAAAATGCGCAATTTAAGTATTGAAGAAATGCAGTTAGCCAGCGGGGCTGCGGATATTGTGGGCGCTGCTCAGACTATCGGTTCTGCCGTTGGTGGCACCGCTGGCGCCTATGCAGGAGCAGAAGAAGGAGCCTTAATCGGTGCCGGCATGGGCGGGCCTGCCGGTGCCATTATTGGTAGCGGTGTAGGTGCAGGCGTTGGTTACTTTGGCGGTGATGCCATTGGCTCGGCTATCTCTGCCGGTTACGATGCCGTCGGTAGCTATTTTGGCGGCGATTCAGCCTCTTCTTCATCGTCTTCAGGCGCTTAACCTGTTTTACCTGCGGGCGGCTGCTCTGTATTGAAAGGAAATTAGTAAGTGAATACTCGCTATACGCTTCATCGACTGAGCCTGCTTGACCAGTGGCGTTTTGACCGTTTTCGCCTGCTCTTTTGCATCGCCGTCGTGCTTATTTTTTCCGCCGTGATTTACTGGGTTCTGCCTTTGTTTGGTCATGGCAATGTACAGAACGGTTTTGTCGGAATGTTGTGCGGACTTTCCGTTAATTTCTGGCTGACTTGTATAGGCCGCCTGCGTATTGATTCTGTCGATTATGTGGACAAGCTGGCAGTAATCCTGGAGCGTTACAAATATAAAAAAAATGGTTTGGGCTATTACGACATCCCGGCGCATCGCTATATGAAATTTAAATCTCAGCGGATTTATCTCAACAGAAAAAACGAAACCCTGGTGATTACCGGTCCCTATAACATCCTGAAGAAGGTTATTAAGCAGCTTAATGCCGGCGCACCTTCTGAAGATGCGACTAAATAGTCTCAATCTGAGGCGTACCTGACAGACAAAACGCTGATCATTATTTCTTGTAGAGAAGGGTTTTCCCATGCGCGTTCTTTTTATCGGCCCTCCTTTATATGGCCTGCTATTTCCCGTGCTATCTCTGGCTCAGGGATTTCGCGCTAACGGACATGAAGTGCTAATCGCCAGCGCCGGAAAGTTTGCACAGAAGGCTGCCGAAGCAGGTCTGGTGACGTTTGATGCTGCGCCAAATCTTGATTCCGAATCCGAATACCGACGTCAGGAAGAGAAACGAAAAAAAAGCAATAAAACAGGAAACTTCTCTTTTTACAGTGACCAAATGGCCGACCGGCTTATAGAGCTGGCTGGCAAATGGCGGCCCGACCTGATCGTCTATCCTCCGCTTGGCGTGGTCGGCCCCCTGATCGCGGCCAAATACCGTATTCCTGTTGTGATGCAGTCGGTGGGTTTCGCCCATACGTCATGGCATATAAAAATGGTGACGCAATCGTTGGCCGATGCCTATGCTCGTCATGGCGTTACTGCACCGCCGCGCGATCTTGCCTGGATTGATGTTACACCGCCGAGCATGAGCATCCTGAAAAATGAAGGCGAACCCGTCATTTCTATGCAGTACGTTCCCTATAATGGGGGCGCCGTCTGGCAAAAATGGTGGGAGAGAACCCCGACACGAAAGCGTTTGTTGGTTAGTCTTGGCACCGTTAAACCCATGGTCGATGGCCTGGATTTAATTTCGTGGGTCATGGACTCGGCAGATGACGTGGATGCTGACATTATTCTTCAGCTGGCGGCCAATGCACGCGTTGGCCTACGTCAGCTTCCGCCAAATGTAAGACTGGTCGACTGGATCCCGATGGGCGTATTTCTCAACGGCGCAGATGGATTTATTCATCACGGCGGCGCAGGCAACACCCTGACAGCCTTACGCAGCGGCATCCCTCAGATAGTGTTTGGCGAAGGTGCCGATCGACCTGTTAACGCCAGAGCTGTTGTTGAGCGAGGCTGTGGGATCATACCCGGTAAAAATGGCATCACAAGCGAAGGGATCAATACCTTTTTGGGCAATAAAGCATTGCGCGAAGCTTCGGCACAGGTTGCCGTGGAAATGGCTGCACAACCCAGCCCTTCAGACGTTGCAAAAGAGCTTGTTACAAGGCTAAGCGGTTAATCATCGTCAGCTGCGCTATTTGATCCTTACGCCAACAGATAATAACTATGGCCAGTCAGGCTTTTGGCTGGACTCTATACTGCAAAAACAGCTTCGATTTCATTAACGCAAATGAATGTTAGCAACGTTTGCTTTTAACGCTTTGTTGTCTGTTCATGCCTCGGGCTTAGTTCTTATTCTCATCAGTGCCTGTTCAACTTTCTCCGCATTCTGCTCCGATATAACTTCTTTATTAGCTATGCCGGTTTGGTCACCTGACGCTGTGCGGTATGTCTGAACATAATGTTCTGACCGGCAGCTACAGCAATAAATTTATCTTGCTGGGGTATGTGATAAAGATTTGTCGATCCGGAGGGACGAAGTCGATGCTGATAAAGAAGCCATTTGATGAAAAAAGGGTTGCGTAAGCGCAGAAATATCACAGGCGATACGCTCACCGGTTACACATTCGGCTAATCATTTTAACGCCGCCATCCTTACCTGAGTTTATTATATCGCGAAGGCCAGATGCGCTCCGGCTCGGTGTCCAGGGCTATGGCAATCAGCCTCTCCCCTTTTGGCCAATGGCGGTTCAGCGCATTGGCCAGCGTGGACGAGGCCAGCCCAGCCTCGCGGGAAACGGCAGACAGCGTCGTGCCTCTCTTCTTCAGCTCGGCAATGATATCTGCCGGGTGCCAGTCCTTATCGGTTATCTCTGTCATCCTTGTCAGCTTCCATCAGACGTTGCTTGTTGAGTATCACTAAACAACTACGATGTTAAGTAATGCTAAACAGTAAGTCAATGTATGATTGTTGATGGTGTTACTGATGATCCCAGCTCGTTTGAAAGCCGCCCGTCTCCATGCTCGTCTGACTCAGGAAAAGCTGGGCGTTCTGGCAGGCATTGAAGAGGAAACGGCGCGCTCGCGCGTTTCGCAATACGAAGGCGGGATCCATCGTCCAACGTTTGAAACGATGTGCGCCTTTGCAAAAGTGCTCAACGTGCCGGAATGCTATTTTTATACGATTGATGACGCCTTCGCCGAGACGATTTTAGCGC
Organism: Erwinia plantamica; assembly: GCF_043420595.1. NCBI lineage: Bacteria > Pseudomonadati > Pseudomonadota > Gammaproteobacteria > Enterobacterales > Erwiniaceae > Erwinia > Erwinia plantamica. Next base: position 144,255 of record NZ_JBGCUC010000008.1, on the reverse strand, counting down.
TCTGGCACCAGAGACAACGTCCCGCCTGACGCCGCTTTAACAGTGGCCCTGTCGCTTTTCAGACAATCGCCAGCCCTGCGGTCGCTCCCCTTATTTCACAAGCTGTACGCCTGTTCCGATGTCTTTTCCTCTGTCGCCAGAAGCAAAAAAACCATCGTCAGGCTTGATCGTTTCCCGTAAATGATAATACTGTGTTTATATACAGCTTATTTCGGGATAACCCCATGAATTTACTTCGTCCGGTCGAAGTCCGCGCGCTTCTGCGGCTGCCGCTCTTTATGAGCCGCGTGCCCTGCGGCTCACCTGCCAGCGCGCACGACCATGTTGAACAACGTCTGGACTTAAACGATCTGCTGGTGCAGCGGCCGGAGAGCACCTATTACATTCGCGTCAGCGGCGACTCAATGAAGGATGCCGGGATCGATGACGGTGACCTGCTGGTGGTCGATAACGGTATTGCCGCCGATCACGGCGATATCGTGGTCGCGGCGGTAAACGGCGAGTTCACGGTAAAAAAGCTGCAGCTGCGCCCGGACGTGCGGCTGCTGGCGATGAACAAGGCCTGGCCGCCGATAGTGCTGGCGGAAGAAGAGCAGCTGGATATTTTTGGCGTGGTGACCTTCACCATTAAGGCGATGGAGTAAGCCATGTTGAAAAATCGGGTTTATCGCGCCTGCGCCTCTGACGTTCAGACTTCGCCGCCGCATCAGGTTAAGTTTTTGTTCAGTCGGCTGCACGAGCTGGTGCCGACTAATAATGATCTGAGTGGTGAGAAACGTTAGTTAATTTGATGCTTTTCAGGTCAGCAGCTCTGGAGTGTTGTTTGGTCTGCTATGAGCGAAATATAGACTTTCATACCCTGGAACTTACGCTATTAGGTGATTCAGGGTATACGCTTGCTGGTTACGAATATTGAGCGTCGCGTTTCGTATGATCGATAAATGCTCAGTGCGTTGATTCCAAATTTCTTCTGACAGAGTAATAGCTCTATCTGAGCTGATTATATTTTCAGCATATACATTACATATCATCTTCTTTACTGAATCGTCTAAAGTTAATGCTGCAAATATTAAGAACAGGATTTTATTATGAAATGTTTTCGCATCAACAGCTTTGGTAGTCTGGACGCCCTTAATATGCGTATTGAAGACGAGCCGAAACCATCCCGAAGAGAAGTGCTGGTCAAAGTCAGAGCCTGTAGCCTTAACTACCGCGATCTCTCAATGCTCTTTGGCAAAGGAACGCTTTCTCCACGCAAAGGCCTCATTCCGCTATCTGACGGGGCCGGTGAAATCGTCGAGACAGGTGATGATGTGAGCCGATTCCGTAAAGGAGACAGAGTCGCAGGCATATTTTTCCCTAACTGGCAGGCAGGCGCCTTAACTCAGGATACTGGAAGAGGGGCATGGGGACTGGAAGAGGATGGATGGCTGACTCAGTATAAAGTTATCAGTGAGGAGGCGCTGGTCTCCATTCCGCAGCATCTCTCTTTTGAAGAGGCTTCCACCTTGCCTTGTGCGGCAGTGACTGCGTGGAACAGCCTGATGAAACCGCGACAGCTTAAAGCAGGCCAGACGGTTCTTATACAGGGCACCGGCGGAGTATCGTTGTTCGCAGTGCAATTTGCAAAGCTACTGGGCGTAAAAGTGATTGCCCTGACCTCAACTCAGGAGAAAGAGCAGCTACTCCGTGAGCAGGGCGCTGACCATATAATTAATTACACACAGCATTGCGACTGGTATCAGCAGGTCAGAGAATTGACGGAAGGCAGAGGTGTGGATCGTATTGTAGAAGTTGGGGGGCCAGGAACCATAGCTCACTCCATAAAATCCTGTACGAAGGGTGGCGAAATTATTCTGCTTGGCTTTGCTTCCGGGGGTAACAGCATGCTGAACTTTATGGATATCTATGCAAGTGGTGCAGTGCTTATGCCAATGAGTGTGGGCTCGCGTGAAGACTTTGAAGACATGAACAGAGCTATCTCTCAGGCACAACTTCATCCTTTAATTAGTAGGACTTTTACGTTTGACGATGCGGTAGAAGCCTGGCGCTTTATGCAGGGGAAAAAACACACGGGCAAAATTGTTATTACTCTTCAATAGATTAAAATAGCGGCAGGATTTAAGCGTGCTGTGTAGATGATTCAGAGCCGGTATGGTTTGAACAGATCAGTCACTATGGCCGTAAACGCTGTAAAATAAAGGGGCCTGAGTTGGCCCCTGTTAAACTGTTTTAATTATTGAAAGAGTTTTCGCGAGCCGCAGTCCGTCGTGATGCCAGGATCCCCAGATGGCTCACCAGGGCCAGTGCTGCTACTGTGCCAGCGAAATAAGGCAGGTTGCTGGCGTGGATGCCGTAAGAAATCAGTAACCCACCGCAGATAGTCCCTACCGCACCGCCTAAATAATTGCTGGAACTGTTCAGCGCTACCACAGCTGCGCCGTGCTCCGGCTGCATTCTGAGCAAACTGTGCTGTTGAGGAGCAAGCGATGACCAACCTGTAGCTCCCCAGAGGATGAAAGAGAGAAAGGCGAACGCCGGCCCATACTGAGAAGTAATCGGTATGCTCAACAGCGACAGGGCCATAATCAGCAAAATGAAGACCAGTAAAATGGCGGGTTTTTTACACCAGTCGATCACATGGCCCACACTGAAGCTTGCTATCATCCCGCCAATGCCCCACGCCCATAAGTAAGGCGTAATAGCATTCACATCAGAGACTTCCTTAAGCACGGGCGCAATGAAAGTATAAAGGCCAAGACTGGCGAGTGCCGTCAGAAAGGTGACACCAACGGTTGCAGCTACCTGACGATTGCCTAACATCTTAAAGCGAGCCGATAACGAAGGCGGTGTTGAAACGGTGATATCAGGAAAGCCCGCTACCACGCCAATCAGCCCAACGACACCAATAACGGTTACCAGCCACAAGGTGCTTTGCCATCCAAAGTGGGACGAGAGGATTAGCCCCAAAGGCACGCCAATTACCGTTCCGGTGCTCATGCCGCCCAGGATCATGCTCAGCGCGCGGCCCTTACGTTCCGGACTAACCAGGGCCGCCGCCGCCGCCGCTGCAACCGGTGAGAAAAGCCCCGCCCCTGTTCCTGCAATCGCCCGAAAGAATAATAAAGTATGCAGGTCGGGACTTAATGCGCTGCCGATATTCGCAACGGAAAAAATCACTAACGCGACACTAAGAATTTTACGAACAGATTTTCCGGCCAGAAGGGCGGAAAACAGAGGGGCGGCAACAGCATAACAAAGCGTAAACGCAGTGACGGTCTGGGCATTTTGAGCTTCACTAGTGCCATAGGTGAGTCCGATTGCCGGCAGTATACCGGCGATGACATACGCATCCAGACCTAAAGCGAACATTCCTATGGATAAGAAAATAATCTTTTTCATATAACCTTCAAACAATGGTGAAACCGCCTAGCCTAATTGCTCAAGGCTGCCATCTTCAGTGAACAATTCCCTTTCATCTTTAAGGACATAGTTTGCCGGGCCAAGTCGGCGCACTTTATGCTCAATCGTGTTAAGCAGCCTCTGTAATCTGAGCGAAGTATCGAGATCGGCAAAAGCGTGTTCAGGCGGTAAGTTATTCAGAAGATAATGAATGACTTCCCGCACCTGCTTCCTGAGCTTCTGAATTGTTTTTAACGCCTGTTCAGACTCATCGAAAGAGGTGGTAAATGCCTGAATCAATTCGTCACCCTGCTTTGTGTGCTTCCATAGCCTGAGATGGTCATTGTCCCACTCAGGCGTATCAAACGTCAGCCGGGCATACACCAGCTCTTTTTCTGGCGATGAAAAGATAAAATCGAGCGTACGCTGACGAATTATATTGGTAAAGCTGCTATAGCCGGTGATAAGGGCTTCTCCAAGCCGGGCAGTAACTGACACGCTATCAAGGATGTTATCGCCAGATATGGAAAAGTTAGATTCTGTCCCAATAGCGGCATCAAGCTCCAGATGCTCATTTATGCCCGCCACCCATTCCACCAGATCAAGAGAGTGAATAATTTCACTGGGTACGCCACAGGTAGTTCTGTGGTCGTGTATCCTGTCTTTTCCCCAAATGAAGTTTGCCCGTAGCAGAGTGAGGCTGTTATCGCGAATATAATTTTTTAAATAGTCGGTGGCTTCAGAATACCTTTCAACCATATCCATACAGAATCCAAGCGTATTGACGAGCGCCTGCCGGATGCGATGAAGATCGTCTGCCGAATTAACCAGCGGTTTCTCACAGATAATAAAACCGCTATAGCCCTCCAGCTGGAAAAGGACTTCAGCATGATTTCCATCTGAGACCGCCACAACAATAACATCCGGGAGGTGCTGCTTAAGCGCTTGTTCAATATTAGAATAGTAAGTGAACGGCAGATCTTTCTTACTTACTGCGACATAAGCATAGTTAAATTCAGTCGCCCTGAATTCCCCTTCTAAGGACTGAAAAGCGTTGATATACCTTTTCCCGGCATAGCCGGGACCAATAATAAGAACATTTAACGCGGCCATTTTTCCTCACAGTATTTTGATCAGAAGATCTTCACCTGAATTTTTGAATCCAAGTTTTCTGTACAGCGCATCACCTGCTGGCGTTGTTTGCAGCACTACCTTTCCTGCATCCCTGGCGCTAAACCATGAAAATAAAGCAGAAAGAAGAAGGCTGGCGAGGCCATTACCTCGCCATTCTGGCGCCACTACCACAGACTGAATCCATCCCTGCACGCCGTTCAAAATGCCAGGCATGGGCGCTCGTTCATCCAGAATGCCCGTTGCGCAGGCAATTATGTTGTCCGCTTCGTCATGTATAACCACAACCCTCACATTACCTGTGGGTTCATTAAGCTTCTGAAGAAGCCACTTTTGGTAGTGCAGCTGCCACGCTAAGTCTTCCTCGGATGAGGTCGCAGAATAGTGGGCGTCGCCGTCGCTGAGGAGCAGCTTCCGAAGACGAATTAACCCTTCAATATCCGCTGTTCCGGCTGTCACGCATTTCGCGCTGAGGGGGGGGCTGGTTTCCAAAACTTTCATGCGACAGTATTTAACTCCTGAGGTGATTTTTGAATAAAAGGCACGTCCATTATGCGGAACACTTCTTCCAGAGCATCTGCCAGAGCGTAGATTTGTGCTTCAGAATGGCCTGGCGTCACGTTTACTCGAAATCTTTCTGTGCCAACCGGTACGCTAGGAAAGTTGATAGGCTGAAGATAAATGCCTTTTTTCTCAAGAAGGTAACGTGCCGATTTTTTACATTTATCCGCACTTCCTATTAGTACTGGCAGGATGTGAGTGGTACTGATCGGCATTACCGGGATGTTTTTTTTCAGAAGGAGTTTCCTGAGCAGCGCTGTTTTCTTATGCAGCTCATCTCGCTCTGCGTTCGAGCTCTTCAGGTGCTGAATGCTCGTATAGCAGGCGGCAGTGATTGCCGGCGGTAATGAAGTTGTAAATATAAACCCAGAGGCAAAAGAGCGGATAGCGTCGATAATCAGCGCGCTTGCAGTAATATAACCACCGATAACGCCGATAGCTTTCGCCATTGTTCCCTGGATAATATCTATCTGGTCGGCTATACCAAGACCGGCAGCAATACCCGCCCCGTTGGGGCCATACATGCCTATGGCATGAACTTCATCAATATAGGTCAGCGCGTTATATTTTTTTGAAAGCGCGACAATTTCTTTAACTGGTGCGATGTCACCGTCCATTGAGTAAACGGATTCGAATATAACGATTTTAGGACGGTCAACAGGCTGCTCTGAAAGTAGTCTTTCCAGATCTTTAACATCATTGTGACGGAATATTTTTCGCTCAATAACAGTACTGCGGATACCATTGATTATTGATGCATGATTCGAAGCATCGGAAAAGACAACGCAGTCATCGAAGAGTCTGAGCAAGCACTGAATGGTGGCATCATTTGAGCTGTAGCCAGTAGGAAATACCAAAGCCGCTTCTTTACCATGCCAGTCAGCAATAGCGTTTTCTAGTTTTTCAAAATAGGAGTGCGTACCGCCAATGTTTCTGGAACCACCCGATCCCGCGCCATACTGTTCAATTGCTTGATGCATGGACTCAATAACTTGGGGATTTTGTGACATATTTAAATAGTCATTACTGCACCAGACTACCACTTTTTTCTGGTCATCATCGCCGGTATAGGCTTCCGGATAAGAACCCTTAATCCGGTTTATGGTTTGAAACGTGCGATACTGTCCGCTAGCCTTAAGATCAGAAATCCTTGATTCAATAAAATTACTGTATTTCAATGAGTTAATCATTTTCTTGCGACTTACCTTAACGTTAAATGTAAAGTTATGTTTAAGAGGTCGACAATGATAACTAAGTTAATCTAATGATTCATTGCTTGTTTGTAACTTAATGTTGCGTTTTTGTTATAAGACGATGTGTTAGGCTTGGCAGGACTTATATATAACTAAAGCTTATTTAAAAAGGCTTTTTTGTGAACAATTTTATTAGAAAACTCACGGAGTTGATTAAAAAACACACTTCCCTGTAATAGGCGACTTCTCTTTTTAAGATAAACCTCATGCTTGAGGATAAGTATTAATGATGAACTACTTGAGCTGATACACACAGGACTTCAGGTGGTAGCCATGCCGCTCGGCGATAGCAGGCTGACCGGTGTTTACAGGCGGTGATTGACGCTGCTGGCTGTTCAGTAAAGGCATTATTAGCTCGCCATTCGGGGATGCAATGGTATCTCCCGGTCTCCGTCTTTTAGACAGCTTATCGCTGAAGCGCAGGCGCTATTAAAGGAAGGCAGAATATCATCGACTCCTCTAACGTCTAATACCTGAGAGGTTATTGGTGCCATTAAGGTACATAATATAAACGAAGCCATAATCTGATGGCTGTCATTCTTTGCTCTGATTATAACCAAGATAGTGTTAAGTGAGTATCCAGTTCAAAACAGCGGAGCTGCATCTGGTCGGAATGTCCGCTTCGGCAAAAGCGGACATTCAGTCCGGTTGAGCCTCCCTACCTGAGGCGATTGAGTCTGGCGAGCAGTGCGCAGCCAGGCCTGAATGCCGCTGAGAGTGACACTGATGTCAAACATCTCAGCGCGCCCGGCGTAGCCGGTTACAGGCATATACAGCGCTGCCGAACTATACCTTCCTCTGAACGGCTTAAACTAACTCCCAGCAAAAAATGAGCTACGGTAAACCCTTTTAACTACGGTGAACGGGCTTTACGGCGCTTGCGACGTTAAGTCCTGGCGTCTGCAGCTTACTGCTAACGCCAGGGGAAATATATCTCCCAGCGACAGCCATAGCACTTAACACGTTAGCCGCTAACTTAAGTAAGCAACCGATACAAAACACATAATAAAAGTTAGTAGGTAAATACTTCTTAAAATCATTGGCTTATTAATAACTAATTGTTAGTTTCATTCAGATACAATGATTGCTATCTCTGCGCCTGCAACGGCAGCTTTTGCATTATCGATCGTTACCGGCCTGCCGTAGCGGGCAGCCGCGTGCTGATTGATGTGGCAGGCCGCTGCGAATGGGCGCGTATCGGAAATAATCCACAACGAATCGTCACCGATTGCGGGCAAACGATTGAGGGTAATCAGCTACAGGAAGCGATCATACTGGGGGTAGTAATCCGCGAGGTGGTGCCCACCTACCCATTTAATCGCTCTGACATAAGCTTAATTGGCAACGATTAGGAAAATTCTTAAATCTCTGTTGCTGAATAAAAGAAATGTGGTATTTTTATTCATACAAAGGGATATGAAGAGGATATTCAGAGGGAACATGAACAATTCTTATGTTATCAATAATGCTATAAAGTTTAGCCCGGCTGATAATAAGCTATTTTTTTTAAACGGTACAGCTGATGCCATTACTCTTAACCACCCGGCCAGCCTGTGTTTTCTTGAATTAATAAGAAAACAGGGTGAGATAATCACTCAGCAGGATTTTATGAATGAGATATGGCATAAAAATGGAAAATATGTAACAGCCAATACTTACTATCAAAATATTTGCCTGCTACGTAAATGTTTAAAAAAAACCGGGCTGGACGAGAACACTATTGTCACGGTGCCCCGTAAAGGACTGATGCTGCCACGATCCGTTGAAATCAAAATCCTGCCCGTAGCTTCAGCAGACCCGCTTAATCATATGGAAGGCAGGCTGGCGGCCTGCAGCCAGCCTGAACCTACCATCGGAAACGCCCCGACTGAAGTCGCTTCGCCGGGCATTAAGCCCGCGGCAGAACAACCTTTCTCCGATTCGCCAGGGGTTAAGCCATGTGCATTGATACAAGGAACGCAGAGAAAAAAAGCAATGCTGAAGTTCCCCCATGCAGGCTGGAAACGATATAAAACATCTTTCTTATTCACGCTTTTATTCTTTTTTGATTTTATTATAACCATCAAAGTTTTCCCTTAAACACCTACCATAAATATTAATTAACAGTTCCGGATGGATTTTATCCATTCGGATCAAAAAGGACAAAACACCATAAGAAGAAGGAAAGCTTCACACTCTTTAATGCGTGGATGGGCGGCCATCTTTTCTGCTGTTGCATATAGCAGATAAGAAGGAAGATCGGCGAACGCCGTTCTGAAAAAAATCTCCTGTGAATAAGATATAATTCAACAGCCCTGCTGTAGACTTCACTATCTTGTTACTATAAGAATAGCGATAGGCCAGACCACTTCAGGCGCCTGCTTCACTTATTTTTATCATTAAATGGCGCGATGGATCTTAAACAGTGGACTGAGCAGCAATGACTTTGACAGATGCAGGAGGCATCAGTGATAACTATGGGAAAAAATCTTATCGGTAAAAAAAATGGCGTGATCTTCATTATCAATGAAGAGATCACGTTTGATCCTGATAAATGCATTATAAGGAATATCATGCATAACCAGGAAATCAGGCTGAATATGCCTGCCAGCCGTTGTCTTACTCTGCTGTTAATGAATCCGCATTCCGTGATATCCAGGGAGCATTTCCTTGAAGAGGTTTGGCAAAAAAACGGCGTTGTCGTCTCACAAAACACTTATTACCAGAACATATCAATATTGCGCAAAACTTTAAAGCAGGCCGGATTAAGTGGTGAATTTATTGTTACCGTTCCTCATAAGGGGCTAACCTTATGCCAGAACATTACGATAACACACCAAAAAATCAGAGAAACGGATCCGGAGAATGATGTTATTAAAATGTCATACAATAAAATCCATAATATGAAAATAGCACCACAAGCGGAGAAAAAGGAGAGCTCCCGGAAGGCCCTTCCTTTTTTTAATCGAGGGGAAATCCGATTTTTTTTCACGGACGGAGATGAATGCAGGCACATCTTCTCGATGATACTTATCGCTTTGATAATCTCTGTCATCATAACATTGATTAACAGTTATGCTGTAAATGCCAAAGGGATCACCCCCACCACGAAAGAGCAAAAAAGCGAATTACCTTTTTGTTTTGCAAAACAAAACACCGACTGTTCTGAAATTGTTTTAATGAACAGAAGGTTCTCTCTTTCACAAAATCACGCTGTGATTCACAAGTCCCCCAACCTTAGTTTGTTCAGATGAATCTCATCAACAACATAAATTCACAATGCTTCATATAGACTACTTCCAAATCTTACGATTATATTATCGGCGCTGCATCAGCTTGCAGGCAACAGATAATTCCCGTTGCTTTTAGCATATCGGCTATAGATTACCGGGAATGGCTTATTTAAATTGCATTATCAGGATTATTATTAACAAGGAATAGCACTATGAAAATGTATAACGCGCTGTCAGCGCTGGCTCTATTAACCATTTTCTCTACCACTTCCGCAGCTGCCGCAGACGGGACAATTAACTTTAAAGGCAGCATTATCGATACTGCCTGTACTGTTGACCTCGACGGTGCTGGCGCGACAACCATGGATGTTATCATGGGAAATGTTCATAAATCCGCGTTTAGCGGCGTAGGATCAACGGCTGGCGGCAGTGCCAGCGCCACTAAATTTACTCTTACCCTGAAGGACTGTCCGGCAACCGCAGCCACGGCAAAAATAAAATTTGATGGTATCGCCTATGCAGGTGATAACACCGTGCTGGCTTTGACTGATGAAGCAGGCGTTGCAACAGGCGTAGGTATTCAGCTCTCCGACAGCAGTGGCGTTCTGCCTTTATATACCGAGTCAGCTTCCTATCCGCTGACTTCTGGTACCACCTCCAATACTCTGGACTTCTATGCTCGCTATATCCAGAAAGCGGCTACCGTCACTGCTGGCCCGGCTAACTCCGTAGCGACTTTTACCGTTAATTATTAATTTGCTGAACGTTAACACCATCCGTTACGGATGGTGTTTTTCATCGCTCCCAGGAGGATAAAACATGCGACATTTCCATATTTTCCTGTTTTTTATCGGGATGTTAAGTATCTCAGGCGCCAATGCTGGCGTCATTATTGGGGGTAGCCGGCTGATTTACGAAGGAAACAAAAAAGAAAAAGCAATCGGTATAGAAAACCCGGATAACTCTCCTTATTTAATCCAGTCATGGGTCGAAGATGAACAGGGAAATACCATTAAAGATACGCCCCCTTTTATTGTCACGCCGCCTTTATTCAGAATGGATGGCGGTGAAAATAATCTGCTGCGCATTATTCGGGGAGCACGTGCATTGCCTCAGGATAAAGAGTCTCTCTATTGGCTCAATATCAAGTCTATTCCCTCATCATCAGAAGAGAACAGAAACACGCTGCAAATAGCCGTGCGCGCCCGACTCAAACTGATTTACAGGCCAGATGCCCTGTCGGGAGAAACAGCGGAAAAGCATACTGATGAGCTGGTCTGGAAAACAGAAGGAACAACCTTAACCGTTACTAACCCTTCTGATTACTATATGAATTTTATGTTTATAAAAATTAATAATAACAGTATTACCGAAGGTGGACTGGTCGCGCCACGCTCATCCGCAACCTTTAAACTTCCGGCCAGCAATGTTGCTGGCAGCATCAGCTGGAAGTTAATAAATGATTATGGCGGTATCGGCGAGCTACACCATGCTTCACTTTAATTTTAAAGGATGAATCACGAAAGTTTTTTTAACTTTTGCAACTTTCGACCCACCTGTACTTACGCAATGGAATGTGATTATGTATGGAACCTCATCTGCCAGATGTAAGAAAAAAATTAGCCGTTGCCTTTGGCCACTGATGCTGCCAGCCCTGCTGGCTGGTCTGATTGAAAAGCAGGCTAATGCGAGGGAGTTGTTCAACCCCAATTTTCTCCAAACCAGCAGCGGAAGTACGGAGATAACCGATCTGTCGGTATTCGAGAATCCACAGTCTCAGGCGCCGGGCGATTATGTAGTCGATATTTTTATTAACGATAGCTTTGTCGAAACTAAAAAAATCACCTTTTTTAGCCACGAGCGGTCAGCAAGCGAGAAGGTTCTACAGCCCTGTTTAAGCCTGCAACTGCTGGCTTCCTACGGCGTGCGCACCACGGCCTTTCCGGATTTAAAAGAGAACGCGGCGGGATGCGTTGCGGTTACCGCGATACCGCAGGCCTCTGTCACCTTCAATTTTAATACTCAGCGACTGATGTTAAGTATTCCGCAAGCAGCACTGCGCACCAGCGTCAGGGGATTTATTTCGCCAGAGCAGTATGATGAAGGGCTGACGGCGCTGTTCCTGAACTACCGATTTTCTGCGGCTAATAATTATGCCCGTGACATTCATGCTCACGACAGCGACAGCCAGTACCTTAATCTGCGCCCCGGATTGAACATGGGAGCATGGCGGCTACGCAATTACACCGCCTGGAACCGCAGCAGCACCTCAAAAGATAAAGGCAAATGGGATGCCGTCTATACCTATCTGCAACGTAATATTATTCCGCTGAAAGCGCAGCTTACCGTAGGCGAAAGCACCTCGCCTGCCGATATCTTCGAAAGCGTGCCTTTTCTTGGCGCGCAGCTGGTTACAGATGATGAAATGCTACCGGAGAGCTTGCGCGGTTACGCTCCGGTAGTCCGAGGAACGGCCCGGACAAATGCTCAGGTTATTATTCGCCAGAACGGCTATATCATCTATCAAAGCTATGTTGCGCCGGGCGCTTTTGAGATCGCCGACCTGTACGCTACCGGCGGCAGCGGTGATTTATACGTCACCATCAAAGAAGCCGATGGCAGTGAGCAGAATCTGGTTGTGCCTTATGCTTCCCTGCCGGTACTGGCGCGTGAAGGCTATCTTAAATACAGCTTCACCACGGGTAACTATCGTCCTTACGACAGCGCCGTTGACGAAAGATATTTCAGCCAGGCGACGGTTATCTACGGCCTGCCCTGGAATATTACGCTGTTTGGCGGCTTACAGGCTGCCGCAAACTACCAGTCGCTCGCCTTCGGCATCGGTAAAAATTTTGGCGGCCTGGGCGCGTTCTCTGCCGACGTGATTAATGCCTGGTCAACGGTAAAAGACCAGGGCAAAACCGACGGCCAGTCCGTACGACTCCGCTACAGTAAAAACTTTTATGAAACGGGGACTAACTTTGCCATTGCCGGTTACCGCTATTCGACCCGTGATTACTATTCTCTGCCCGAGCTGATGGATACCTGGCGTTCAGGCTACAGCTCATTGTACCGGGAACAGGCGCGTAACCGCACGGAGCTGACGCTGAACCAGCATCTGGGCCAGTCCGCAGGCGCCCTGAGCCTCAGCCTGTTACGGGAAGACTACTGGCGTACCAACCGCCGGATAGAGTCGGTTTCTACCAGCTACAACAACAGTTATAACGGCATCAGCTACGGCGTAAGCTACAGCTTTAACCGTAATTCGTCTGACTTCTCCGGCAATCGCACTGACGCCAAAGATCGGATCTTTTCCTTCAACGTTTCCATGCCGCTGAGTCGCTGGCTGCCCAACAGCTGGGCGAACTATACGGTGACCAGCAGCAAACCGGGAAGCGTCAGCCACAGCGCTGGCCTGAGCGGTACGGCGCTGGAAAACAACAACCTTGCCTGGAACCTGCGCCAGGGGTATGCCAGCCAGGGGACGGGCAACAGTGGCAATCTTGACGCCGATTATCGCGGTACTTACGGTGAGGTCACCGCCGGTTATGGCTATGACCAGACGATGAAAAGAGTGAGCTATGGTGCCGAGGGCGGCGTGATTATCCATAGTAAAGGCGTCACTTTGAGCCAGCCCTTTGGCAATACGGCAGCGTTAGTGGAGGCGGAAGGCGCCAGCGGCGTACAGTTAATTAACCAGACCGGCGTTAAAACGGATTTCCGTGGTTATACCGTTGTACCGAACGTTGCTCCTTATCGTCGCTCAGATATTGCGCTTGATACCACCACGCTGTCTGAAGATGTCGATCTGGCGTTAAGCACTCAAAGTGTAGTGCCCACACGAGGTGCGATTGTTCATGCCCGTTTTTCCGCCCGGGTAGGCGGCAGAGGGATCATGACGCTAACGCATAACGGCCAGCCGGTTCCTTTTGGCGCAATGGTGGTGGAGGCTAATGAACAGAATAAGCAGGGATATATTGTCGGAGAAGCCGGTCAGGTTTATCTCAATGGGCTTAAACCTTCAGGGACTTTGCTGGTGCAATGGGGTAAAAGCGAGAGCAAAAAATGTCGGATTAACTACACGCTTCCGGAAAACAAACCAGAAAATGGCATTCGACTGCTGAACGGTATTTGCCGGTAGTTATAACTATTGAAAATTAACCTGTTATCTGGAGTAACGACAAGATGTCTGTGTTTAACCCGCCAGTCATAATAAAATATTTACCGTTAATATTAATGCTGCCTTTTTATAGCCATGCAGCGAGCTGCGTTTTAGGAGGCAAGCCCAAGGCGACAACAGGTGCTCTTACGCTTGCGGTTGATCCTAATGTGACAATAGGGGAGCAACTTGGGATCCGATTCAGTAAAGGCTTTTATGGGCAAACGCTCGTTGTCGGATGTACGGGTACCAGCCCTTATCGCTCAGCGTCACTTCTCACGGCAAGTACTACGGTCGACGGCGCTTATGAAACGGGTATTCCTGGGGTGGGCGTTATGATTGGCGACCTGTATAAACCGGGACAAAATATTCCCTATATGACGTCATTATCTCAAAATTTGCTGACCCCCTGGATAAATAAAAGCGAGGTTAAACTTACCTTTGTCAAAACAGGCCCTATTACTCCCGGGACCACGGGTAGTAAAGTTTACAGTAATTATTATCTTAATTCGGAATCCTTCGCCACGCTGACCGTAAATAGCCTGACCATTATCCAGAAAAGCTGTCTGGCGGATACCAGCTCAAAAAATCAGACGGTCAATCTGGGCAGTCCGACCCGTAGCGAATTTAATGGCGTTGGCAGTACGGCAACCTCTTCAGAGCGAAACTTTTCCGTTATATTGCAATGTGAATCAGATAATATCCCTGTTCAGGTTACTTTTGAACCCGTAGGCAGTTCTGACGGAGAGGGTATGCTAACTATCAATGATGAAAATGATGCGGCGTCAGGCGTTGCAGTTGAGGTAATGGATAAAAACAGAACGCCCCTTAGTTTTACCACGGCCACAACTTACCATAGTGCCGCAGAGCAGAGGATAGAAATCCCCCTGATTGCTCACTATAAACAAACCGGCGAAATTGCCCCTGGCGCGGCAAATGCCGCAATGACGTTCACCATCACTCAGAACTGATTCAGCCTGTGATGAAATGGTTCAGATGTAGGAATTCACAAAATACAGAAGGGATTAAGAAAAATAATTACTCGTTGGGGAATTGAGAAAGCCAGACGATATTAAATTAAGAAAAAAACCCCATTTATTAAGAAAAAATCAAAGTTAATTCAGTTTTGTTTTTAACAGCATGACGATAGGATTAGTGTGCCCGACAATAATCGGGTCATTAAAAAAGGATGCCTTACCTGAATAAGGCTATTTAAAAAAAAAGGAATGCATACAATGAAAGAACTTTCAGTGATTGAAATGAACGAAGTTTCTGGGGCATACGGCTGGGACTTCAGCAACTTTGGTAGTTTCGCCCTGAGCGCTATTTCTAATATCGGTGAACTTGCCGTTTCTTCTGTGGTTGGTGGTGCCGTTGGCGCTTTATCATTTGCTTATGTTGGCGGTCGTCACGGTGCTGAGGGCGGTGGCTTACTGGGCTTCGGGATTATTAGTCAAGGTGTAGGTATGGTGGCTGGTCTCGTTGTTGGTGGTGTTTCTACCGCCATTTACTGCGGCGCTACCGGCTGGGATACAACGCAAAATCTGGCTAAAGACCTTTATGGCTCTTTCGTGAACGGCACTATCGCTTAATTTTTATTCAAGAGCCACTCCGGTGGCTCTTTTTTTCTCTCTGGAAATTCTTATGGATAACAATAAAAAGAAAAGCCTGTTCCGCAGCGACGCGTTGGATTATCAGCGCCAGAAGTGGACAGGAAAGGCGCTGCTTATTTCTAAGATACCAGCATCTGTTATTACAGGGTTTTGCCTGCTTTTTCTTATCGTAGTTATACTGGCTATGGTCTTCTTTGATTACAGCAGACGTATTGATGTTGATGGTGAAGTGATTACCCTTCCTCATGCTATCAATATTAATTCACCACAGCAGGGTTATATTACCACCACCTTTGTTAAGGTTGGCGATCGTGTTAAAAAAGGCGATCCGCTGTATGAACTGGACGTTGCCCGTATTACCTCTTCAGGAAACGTCAGCAGCGCCGCCGTCGAATCCATTAAAATTCAGACCGCTAATCTTCATGCAATGATTGCTAAATTAGAAAGTAATAAAGCGTCTACGCTGGAAAATCTGCAGTCGCAGATAGACAGCTATGCAAAGGCCCATAAAGAAACCGAGAAGATGGTTAACAGCGCCCGCGAAGGCGTAAAGAAAATGAACGAAAGCCTGAATAATTATGAAAAATATTTAAAAAAAGGGTTAATTACTCAGGACCAGCTTAATTATCAGCGCGCGCAGTCGCTTTCCCAGCAGAGCGCTTATCAGGCGCTGAACAGTCAGAGTATTCAGGAAAAAATACAGCTTTCGCAATTACGCAGCGATAAGTTTACGCGTGCCGCAGATTTTGATAACCAGATTATTCAAAATAAATCACAGCTGAGCGATCTGGAGCGACAGCTGGCCGAATATAAAGCAAATAACAGTATCATTATCAGTGCAAAACTGGACGGTATTATCGAATCGCTTAGCGTAACGCCGGGCCAAATGGTAGAAACCGGCGCCAGCCTGGCGCAGATTAAGCCGGTGGATAACGTGCACTATTTTTTATTGCTCTGGCTTCCGGATAACAGCCTGCCCTATGTCAAAGTGCAGGACGGCATTAATATCCGCTACAACGCTTTCCCTGCTGATAAGTTTGGGCAATTCCCAGGAAAAATCATCTCGATTTCCTCTGTCCCTGCCTCGCCGCAGGAGATGAGCACCTATAGCAGCGGTGCCCGCCAGGAGAAAGGCTCTTATTACAAAGTTCTGGTTGCCATTAACGATACAGAATTCAGTGATAAGGGAAAAAAACTGCAAATATCTGGCGGCCTTCAGGCCAGGGTCATCGTCTTCCTTGAGAAAAAGCCGTTATATCAGTGGGCGATTGCGCCTATAAATAAAATAAAAAATAGCGTGAGTGGAGTTGTCAATGACAGGTAAGTCACTTTTTGAAAAAATTAACAGCAAAATAAATTTTTCACTGCGCCGTAAAGTTCCGAAAATTTTGCAGTCGGAGTCCTCAGAGTGCGGGCTGGCTTGCCTGGCGATGGTCTCTTCTTACTACGGTCTGAACGTCGATTTATTTAACCTTCGTCAGAAGTTCGGCGTATCAACCAAAGGCGCGACCTTAAATCTTGTGGCCGGCATAGCCTCGCAGCTTCAGCTGAAAACCCGCGCGCTTTCGCTGGATATCAATGAGGTCGGTAAGCTGAGAACGCCCTGCATTTTGCACTGGGATATGAACCATTTTGTTGTCCTGGTAAAAGTGCGCCACAACTCATTTGTGATCCACGATCCGGCCTTCGGGCGGCGGGTGGTGGGTATGAAGGATATGTCCAACCACTTTACCGGCGTGGCGCTGGAGCTGTGGCCGGATAAGGAATTCCACAAAGAGACGGTAAAAACCCGGCTGCGCCTGCTGGATCTGATGAAAAACATCAATGGTCTGCCCGGCGCGCTGTTAAAAATATTCGCGCTGTCAGTCGTCATTGAGTCGATTAATCTGCTCCTGCCGGTAGGAACTCAGCTGGTGACTGACCATGTTATCCAGGCGCATGATTACGATCTGCTAACCGTGATCTGTCTCGGCCTGATTATCTTTACCCTGTTTAAAGCCTTTGTCAGCGTAATACGGGCATGGACCTCGATCGCGCTGGGCACGTTGACGGATGTGCAGTGGAAGACCACGCTGTTCGATCATCTGATGAAGCTGCCTTTATCCTTTTTCGAAAAGAGACATCTTGGCGATATTCAGTCCCGTTTCTCCTCGCTGGACGCCATCAGAACAACATTTACCAACAGCATCGTTACCGGGATTATCGATACCATTATGACTATCGGGCTTTTTGCGATGATGATGGTTTACGGCGGCTGGCTGGTCTGGGTCGTGATGGGCTTTACCCTTTGTTATGCACTGATGCGTCTGGTTACCTATCGCCTGTATCGCCAGCTGTCAGAAGAACAGATTGTCAAAGGCGCCAAATCCAGCTCCCACTTTATGGAAACGCTTTACGGTATTTCCACCGTAAAATCCCTTGGTATCGATAATATTCGCTCCAGCCACTGGCTTAATCTGAATATCGACGCCACCAATACCGGCATTAAAATTACCCGGTTTAATATGATGTTTGGCGGCATCAATACCCTGGTCAGCACGCTGGATCAGGTGGCCATACTCTGGCTGGGGGCTTCCATGGTGATTGATAATAATATGACCCTGGGGATGTTTATGGCTTTTAACTCCTACCGGGGACAATTTTCCCAGCGCGCTGGCAGCCTGATCGATCTGGCGCTGAGTCTGCGAATGCTCTCGCTTCATAATGAAAGGATTTCCGACCTTATTTTCACCGAGGCAGAAGAAGCCGTCGCGCCACGGGCTATTTTCAGACCCGGAGAAGGTATTGCGCTTAACGTCAAACAAGTCAGCTATCAATATGATGCGTTATCAAAACCGATTTTTACCGATCTGAATATTGCTGTTCAGCCCGGGGAAAGCGTTGCTATCGTCGGCCCTTCCGGCGTCGGGAAAACGACCTTGCTTAAAGTCATGAGCGGTCTCCTTATGCCCACCAGCGGCGAAATTCTGGCCGGAGGCCTGGATATTCATAAAATCGGGTTGAATAACTTTCGGCAAAGCATTGCCTGCGTGCTGCAGGATGACCGGCTTTTTTCAGGATCTATCGCGGACAATATCTGCGGTTTTTCCCCGGATGCTAACCGGGAGCTGATTATGGCGTGTGCGGTTTACAGCAATATTCACCACGAAATAATGAGTATGCCGATGGGCTATGAAACCCTGATTGGCGAGTTAGGCGCAGGCATTTCCGGCGGTCAAAAACAGCGGCTGTTTATTGCCCGGGCACTTTACCGGCGTCCCAGCATCCTGTTTATGGATGAAGCAACCAGCCATCTTGATATCGAGAATGAAAAGGCCATTAACAACGCCATCTCCTCGCTTAAAATCACCCGCATTATCGTGGCCCACCGCCCTTCCACCATCGCCTCTGCCGATCGCGTAATTGAGCTATAGCGGCCCGATTTAAAGCCCGCTGAAAAGCGGGCTTCAGAGCAGCCGATGCGGAATTACTTCGCGTAGGCTTCGGTGGTGATGGTCAGCTTCACGTCGTCGCTGACGGCCGGCACATATTTATCCAGCTTAAAGTCGGAGCGTTTAAAGGTGGTGGTGGCATCAAAGCCAACCGCTTCCTTCTTCACCATCGGGTGCATGCCCTGCTTGTTCAGCACCGCATGCAGCACGACGGGTTTGGTGATGCCCTTGATGGTCAGGTCGCCGTGTACATCCAGGGTATTTTTACCTGTGCTGACCACTTTTGTGCTTTTAAAGGTCGCATTCGGGTATTTGGTCACGTCGAAATATTCCGGGCCTTTAAACTCTTCGGTCAGCTTGTCTACGTGCGTATCAATGCTGTTGACCGGAATAGTCACGTCCACTTTAGAATCGCTGACTTTAGCGGCATCAAAATCAATATTGCCGGTAACATCAGACAGATCGGCCGTTGGATGGGAAAAACCGAAGTGGGTCCACGAAACAACAACGGAGGTATGCCCGCTGTCCATTGCGTAATTAACGGGCGCGGCGGCAGAAAATTGTGACCAGAGCGCGGAGCTGATTAATAACGGTAAAGCGACTTTCTTGATTAACGTCATGCCGGTTGTCCTTATTTTCACCAGGAATGTTTAAGGATAGTGCAGCATTAACGGTTTGCCCGATAGTGAAGATATTTGACCGGCTTTGTCAAAAAGATTAGCCAACAGCAAAGGATCCTGGCGATCGAGCGGGACGACCGGGGATCCCTTTTGCAAGATTAGCCGGACGCAGCAATGCTTTAACAGCTATCGCCGCGTCCCGTACGAAAAGCGCGGCTTTAAGCTTTGGCCACAAACGCTTTTACCACATCCTGCCACGGCGTGGTCGCCCGGCCGATCAGGCGGCTTAAAGTATGGCTGTCATCATACAGCGCGCCTTTGGCCGCATTGGCATCCGAATCCGCCAGCATCTCTGCCAGCCCGTCAGGCAAACCGGCCGCTTTTAACGCGGCGGCAAAGTCGTCCTGAGGCAAATTTTGATAACGTACGGCTTTACCGCTGGCCTGGGCGATTTCCGCTGCGAACTGCGTAAGCGTATAGGCCTCGTCGCCCGCCAGCTCGTAAACTTTATCAACAGGCGCGTCGCTGGTCAGTACAGCAGCCGCCGCTTCAGCATAATCCTGACGGGTAGCAGAAGCGATTTTGCCCTCGTCGGCCGCACCAATAAACACGCCGTGCGTCAGCGCTGGCGCAATGCTGGCGGCATAGTTTTCGCTGTACCAGCCGTTGCGAAGAATAACGTAAGGCACGCCGGATGCAATCAGCGCCTGCTCGGTTGCCCGGTGTTCATCTGCCAGCCCCATCGGCGAGCTGTCGGCATGAAGCAGGCTGGTATAGGCCAGCAGCTTAACGCCTGCCGCTTTGGCCGCCTCGATGGCCGCTTTATGCTGCGCCTCACGCTGGCCGATCTCGCTGGAGGAAATCAGCAGCACTTTATCCACGCCGCGAAAAGCGTCGGCCAGCGTCTGCGGTTGGTTATAATCGCCCTGGCGTACCTGAACGCCCAGCGCGGCGAGGTCGGCCGCTTTCGCCGGCGAACGCACCACGGCGACCAGCTCTTCGGCAGACGTTCTTTTCAGTAAAGCATCAATCACCAGGCGGCCAAGCTGGCCGGTTGCTCCGGTTACTGCAATCATAATGTTCTCCTTAGCGGTGATAAAAGCGCATCCGGCTTAGCCCCGGAAGCGTTGTGTTCAATCAGCCTATGCCATACACTAACCAAAAGTAAGTACTTACAGGTTTGTTAGTATGAAAAAAAATAGTTCCTCAATCGTTTCGCTTCGCGACAGGCTGCAACGCGGCGAACTGTTGAACCGCGACTGTCCGTCGCGCGAAGTATTAAAACGCCTGACCGGCCGCTGGAGTTTGCTGGTGCTGATTGCGCTGGAGAACGACACGCTGCGCTTTGGCGAACTGCGGCGCAAAATAGGCGGCGTCAGTGAAAGAATGCTGGCGCAAACGCTGCGTTTTATGGAGGAAGACGGCTTTGTGGAGCGTATCGCTTATGAAGTGATCCCGCCGCACGTTGAATACAAACTTACCGTGTTGGGTCATGAAGCGCGCGACCGCATTACGGGCCTGGCCGACTGGATCGAGGTTAATCTGCATCAGATTATTGATAACCGCCGCCAGTTTTCAGCAGAGGAATAAATCTGTATTCGGCGGCGGCCAACGCCATGCTGCTGATTTGCTCCTTTTTCCTTCCCGGCAAAACGGTTGATAAAGTTCACCTTACCCAGTGATGGCATATTATTTTCGCCGACCCTAAATAAAAAAGGCCTTCATAATGAAGGCCTTTAATAATTAAGCGCGCCATTTATCGCTTCGGCGCCGCATCCGGATACATCGCCAGCAGGCGACGCGTAACGCCGTTTGTCCAGCCGAATCCATCCTGCAACGGATATTCGCCGCCGCCCGCTAATACCGGCGCGCGGCCGGCAACGTTATATTTCTCCACCATCTTATGGTGACGATGATAGGTAGCGCCCGTTACCTGAAGCCAGCGTGCGGCTATTTCTTTCGCCAACAGCTCTTCACCGTAGTTATTAAAACCCTTGATCGCCATCCACTGCATCGGCGCCCAGCCGTTGGGTTTGTCCCACTGCTCACCGGTTTCTTCTACCGTAGTCAGCACGCCACCCGGCGCCAGCAGATGCGAGCGTACCGCCGCAGCGGTGGCAGCCGCCTGCTCCAGGCTGGCCATTCCTACGTAAAGCGGCGTCACGCCAGCCGCCGAGAAAGCGCCTTTTTCGCGCTCCCGCCAGTTGTAGTCGCGGTACAGCTCGGCCTGTGCGTCCCATAACCAGGCATCGACCGCTTCACGGCGGCGCACGGCTTTTTGCTGAAACAGTTCTGCGGTCGCACGATCGTTTTTACGGGCAGACAGGCGAGCGATCGTGGTTTCCAGCTTGTAGAGAAACGCGTTTAAATCGATCGGCACAATGCTGGTGGTCTGGATGCTTTCCAGCCGTCCTGCTTCGCTCAGCCAGCGGGAGGAAAAGTCCCAGCCGGAAGCCGCACCCGCCCGCAGATCGCGATAAACCTCGCTGGAAGGACGCGCCGAGTTTCTGGCGGTTTCCACGTCTTCAATCCAGGATTCGTCGCGCGGCGTATCGCGATCGTCCCAGTAGCGATTCAGTACCGATCCGTCCGGCATCATCACCACATGACGCCATGCTTCGCCGGGCGTCAGCGACTCCGTGCCGTCCATCCAGAAGTCATATTCACGCTTCAGCTGACGAAGATAACGCTGCGCCTGGCTAACGCCATCTTTTTCAAACAGTTCGACCATCAGCGCAAACACTGGCGGCTGCGAGCGGCTCAAATAATAGGTGCGGTTGCCGTTTGGAATATGGCCATATGTGTCGATCATCCACGCAAAGTTATCCGCCATCTGGCGCAGCAGATCGGTCTGTCCGCCAGCCGCGAAGCCCAGCATGCTGAAGTACGAATCCCAATAGTAGGTTTCGCCAAAGCGGCCGCCCGGCACGACATAAGGTTCCGGCAACGGCAGCAGCGAAGAAAATTCAGAATGCTTTTCCGGCTTGCGCGTCAGTACCGGCCACAACGAGTCAATATGCTCGCCCATGCTTTTTGCCGGATCGGCCACGTAGCGGCTGTCGTTAATTTTCGGCAGGTCGAAATTCTCCAGCACAAAGGCCAGCAGGTTAAAATCCTCTCGCTCGCGCTGAATAAAGTAGCGGTAGAGGATCATCTCCGGTTCGATTTTCGGCGCGCAGTCTGCAAAGGTTTTGCTGTCGGCAAAGATCCTTGCGCTCTGCACGGCTTCAAAGAGTTCCTGGTAGCGATCGGAAGGCGTCAGAATATCCGGCGCAGGCAGTCCCTGAATAGGTTCAGGCTGCGGTTCGGCCAGCATATCCAGCGCTTCATAATCGTGATAATAAGCTTCGTAATCTGCCAGGTTATTGTCAATGGTCAGGTCGTTATGATTAAAAGCGATAAAAACCTCCTGATGTCGATGATTGACAATGTGGTGTACGGTTAATTATGTATAAGGTTAAGTATAGTACTCGTGTCTCATAGTGCAAATAAGCGCGAATATGACAGAAGTTAAGATAATATTTCAAAAAATAAACAAACAAAGAATAATCGCTATTTCCCTCCTTGATTAAAGGAATAGCAAGAGGTGAAACCCCTCTTACATTTTCTGAAAAAAATGAAATAAAGCAGCCGCCCTCTCTTTAGCAGGTTCAGGCCCACCTTGCCCCATCTTTCGGGCTTCCGCCTGTTGCTTCTTTCTGCTTGCCCGCAGTCGGTACAAAGCAGCTTCAATCGAAAATTAAAGCGATGCTTTTTCATTCTTTGAAAAATTATTTAAATTTCTCATTTACATTAAATTTAAACGGCCGAATACTAATGCGGGTCAAATGCTGTTATGGCGATGGCAGCGATAAGTTTATCTGATAGCAAACCAGCCCTTTCAAATACGATTAAGGAAATCTCGTGGCACCGGTAGTAAATAAATCCGCAGCGTTGCACTCGGAAAGTCTTACAGATGAAGACGACAGTTTAGTTTCTCCCGTTAATTCTCCTGATATAAATAAAACCTATATTATTCGCGGCACGCGCAGATTTATGCACGCCACGCTGGCGCTGTTCTGCGCCGGCCTGTCCACCTTCGCCGTACTGTACTGCGTGCAGCCTGTGCTACCGGTTTTTTCGCAAAGCTTTCATCTGACGCCTGCGCAAAGCAGCCTGTCGCTGTCGGTCACCACCATCATGATGGCGCTGGGGCTGCTGGTGACCGGGCCGCTGTCGGACGCCATCGGCCGTAAATCGGTGATGTCCGTTTCGCTGCTGCTGGCCGCCTGCTTTACGCTGATCTGCGCCACCATGAGCAGCTGGGAAGGCGTGCTGGCGATGCGCGCGTTGACCGGGCTGGCGCTAAGCGGCGTCGCGGCGGTGGCAATGACCTGGCTGAGTGAGGAGCTGCACCCGGTTTTCCTCTCTTTCTCTATGGGCCTTTATATCAGCGGTAATTCGATTGGCGGCCTGGTTGGGCGGCTCTCTACCGGCATGCTGGCCGATCACTTTTCCTGGAACGTTTCGCTGTTCGTGGTCGGCCTGTTCGCGCTGACGGCCGCCGGGCTGTTTTTCCGCCTGTTGCCCCCTTCGCAGCACTTCCGCGCCACTTCGCTGCGGCCGCACCAGCTGCTGGTCAACTTTATGTTCCAGTGGCGGGATATGGGATTACCGATGCTGTTCCTGGTCGGCTTTATTCTGATGGGCAGCTTCGTGACGCTGTTTAACTATGTCAGCTTTCGCTTTCTGGCCGCGCCTTTTTCCCTCAGCCAGACGGTGGTCGGTCTGCTCTCCGTCGTCTATCTGACCGGCACTTACAGCTCGCCGAAGGCGGGCGTGATGACCGCTCGCTACGGGCGCGGCGTGGTGCTGATGGCTTCGCTGCTGTTGATGCTGGCCGGCCTGATCGCTACCCAGTTCACCACGCTGTTGCTGGTGCTGCCAGGCCTGATGCTGTTCGCCGCCGGTTTTTTCGCCGCGCATTCGGTCGCCAGCAGCTGGGTCGGTCACCGCGCCCGTCGCGCCAGAGGCCAGGCTTCTTCGCTCTACCTTTTCTTTTATTACCTGGGATCGAGCGTGGCGGGGACGCTGGGCGGCGTGTTCTGGCACGGCTACGGCTGGGCTGGCGTCTCCGCATTTATCGCCGTGATGCTGCTGGGCGGGCTATGGCTGGCTAACAAACTGCGCCAAATTCCCGTGCTGGTGAAAAAAGTCCGTTAGTTTTACGGGGCGGCTCGCATTCTCCGCCCCGAACCGCTTCTGCTTAATTTACTTCCCCCTGCGCAGCCATTAAGCTACGGCCACCCGAAAGGTTCCTGTCGCTCATTGTTCAAGGAATAGTGTTATGTCGCTCCACCTCTGGCTTGCCTATGCCGGTATTATTGCCGTTCTTATCGCCGTTCCCGGCCCTTCTGCGTTGGTCAGCATGACGCACGGGCTGCGCTACGGCCGACGCCGCGCGCTGGCGACGGTGATCGGCGGCGTGATGGCGGCCATGACGCTGATGACCGCATCGGCGCTGGGGCTGGGCGCGATCCTGGCGGCCTCCACTACCGCCTTTACCGTGCTGAAAGTGGTCGGCGCCGCCTATCTGATCTGGCTGGGCATCAGCGCCTGGCGCAACAGCGCGCCGGCAGAAAGCATCGTTATCAGCGGCCAGCCGCAGGCGATGCCCGGCCTGCTTAAACTGTTTCGTAAAGGCTATATGGTCGGCATCAGCAATCCCAAAGACCTGCTGTTTTTCGCCGCGCTGTTTCCTAACTTTGTGGAAGCCAGCCAGCCGCACGCTGTCCAGTTCGCCACGCTGGCCGTCACCTGGGCCGTCACGGACTGCGGCCTGATGTTCGCTTACGCCTGCGCCGGTCGCCGCCTTTCTGGCGTATTTGCCAACCCGTCGCGCCTGCGCCTGCTTAATCGTGCCGTCGGCAGCCTGTTTGTCTTTGCGGGCAGCGCGCTGGCAATCTCCGCCCGCTAATGAGCGACGTCGAAAACCTGCACGCGATGGTGATTTTTGCCCGCGTGGTAGAAACGCTGAGCTATACCGAAGCGGCAAAACAGCTGGGGATATCCAAGTCGGCGGTCAGCAAAGAGATCGCCGCGCTGGAAATACGCCTGGGCGCAAAGCTGCTGCTGCGCACCACGCGCAAGATCGCCGTAACCGAGGTCGGCATGACCTGGTATCACTACTGCGCGCGCATTCTCAGCGAGGTAAAAAGCGCCGAGCTTTTTATTCGCCGCTTCCACGAGGAGCCGACCGGCAGCCTGCGCGTCGTCGCGCCGGTTACCTTCGGCTGCCAGTGCATCGTGCCGGTGCTGAACCAGTTCGTGGCGGGCAATTTGCACGTCAGCGTAGATCTCGACCTTACCGACAGGCCGGTGAATCTGGTGGACGATAATCTCGATCTGGCTATCGTCATCCGCCGCGACAGGCCGGAACATCCGCACTGCCTGCCGCTGATGGATATCAGCTGGGGGCTTTACGCCGCGCCAGCCTACCTTGAGCGTTTTAGCGCTATCCAACGGCCGGAAGATCTGACGCGCCACGACTTTATCCTGTTTCGTGGCCCGGCCCATACTATCTCGCTGCCCTTTCGCAAAGAGAAGCAGAAGCGGGATATCGAGGTGCGCAGCCGGTTTCGCGCCAATAACAGTACCGCGCTGGTTAATTCAGCGGTGGCGCAAACGGGGATAGCCTATCTGCCGGATTACGTTGCCCTACAGGCGGTGGAGGAAGGAAAACTCTGTCGGGTACTGCCGGAATGGGAAATGGATCTTTATAAATCCTGGATCCTGACCAAAGAGAACGGCCTGATTGCGCCGCGCGTCAGACTGTTTATCGCCGCGCTGCAGAAAGCGCTGAGGTAAGGCGGAACCGAAGCTCCGCCCTGCATAATCAGTAGTAGTTGCCGTGGCGGTAATCCCAGGTGGTAAAGGTGTCTGACAGCATCGACATGATTTTATCCACGTCCAGCCCTTTACGGATCAGCACCGGACAAGGCGTAATGTTGCGCTCACCCTTCTGCTCCGGCACCAGCTTGCCGTTTTCATCCACCATCGCCACCATCACGCCCTGCTCGTAGCGGGTTTTCTCCGATTCGTTAGGCTGGATAGACTTCACATAGTCGTTGGCTTCGATAATCAGATCCGCCTGGGATTCGATACGCTCGCCGATGCCTTCGACCAGGCCACGGTTGCCTTTGCCTGATGGGTTAGCCGAGCTGGCGAAGGAGAATTTACCGTGGTTTTCCCACAGCTCTTTCGCCAGTTTCTCGCCGGGCACGCCGAATTTAATCACGAAGCAGCTGGTCTGACGGCGATCCATCATCAGATCTTTTGAACCGTCTTCCGGGATACGCGCCACCGCCTCTTCTTTCCACGGCAGGATGCAGCCCAGCAGCACGTCTTTGTCCCAGTGCTGCTGATACAGCGATTCAATTTCCGGGTTCAGCTGCGCCAGCTCTTTCAGCTGCTCCAGCGAGCCACACAGCACCACGCCCGGCTTATTGCGGTTGCGCTGCTTGGCGTCGAACTTGCGCTCCAGGCCTTTCGCATCGGAAGTCATGATGATGTAGCCCACTTTGGTCGGGCAGACGATCATGCCGCCGTCGGCAGACAGGATATTTACCGCTTCCGGCTGCAAGCCGCCGTTCCAGTGAATGGTTTTATTGCTCATGATTGCCCCTGCCAGTATAAGAGTCATGTGGGGGTCAGCGCCTTTTTGGCCTGCCCGGATAACTTCATCCTAACGCAGGCGGCTTTTTTCGCAACAGTCAGGCGCCTCTTTCGGCTATTGTTTCCACCAGGAAACAATTGTTGCAGAATGAGGCCGGATAGCGCCGCCAGACCTGCGGAACAAAGAAAGTTGAACCCTTCGCGGATTTTCGCCACTCACCTTTTTTAGCCTGAGCGAGCACCCTATGCAGATTGCCTTTTTCGCCGAGCAAGATCGGCTTGCCTTAAGCAGTTGGTTTACGTCGCAGGCCGACGTTACGCAGTGGGCCGGGCCGGGCGTCGCCTGGCCGCTGGAAGAGTCGTTTCTCGCCACGCTGCTGGATTCCGCCAGCCAGCAGCCTGCCAGGCTGCTTACTTTTGCCGGAAAACAGGCGGGCGAACTGGCTGCCGTGGCGCAGACAGGCTTTGACTGGAACAACCATCTGGCCTGCCTCTGTCGCGTGGTGGTCAATCCAGCGATGCGGGGACAAAATCTGGCGGAGCACATGCTGCGCCAACTGATTGCGACGGCTTTTCAGCAGGAAGGCATCGAGCGTATTGAGCTACGCGTCTACACCTTTAATCAGGCGGCGATACGTACCTACGAGAAGCTGGGTTTTGTGCGGGAAGGCGTACAGCGGCAGGGCGTGGCGGTAGGAGAAGCGCGCTGGGACTGCGCGCTCTATGGCATGCTGCGTCAGGAATATGTGCAGCCTGAAGCAGCGCGCCGCGCGTAATGGCCGTCACGCGCGGCGCCTGTAGCATCAGGCCGGGATAAGTTTTTCCGCCTTCAACCTGTCAAACAGCGCGAAAAACGCATCGCGCGTGGGCTGATAACCGGTAAAGCCCGCCTTGCGGCTTTTGCTGACGTCGGTAAAGACCTCCATCGGGCGGCCCAGATCGGCGTCGGTATGCCACCAGGAAACCAGCCGGTTGATATCCGCTTCCTTGAGGTCGAACTGCTGCGCGATGGCTTTCCACTGCTCTGCCGCCGCATCCATCCGCCCTTCCAGCGGCTGCATCTCGTCCGGGTAAGGCGCGGCTTCCACGCCAAAATAGTCGGCGATCTGGCCCCACATCCATTTCCAGCGGAACACGTCGCCGTTGACCACGTTGTAATCTTCATTCTGCGCCGACGGCGTGGTCGCGGCCCATTCCAGCTGCTGCGCCAGCACGCTTGCGCTGGTCATATCGGTCACGCCTTCCCACTGCGCTTTCGAGCCGGGGAAGATAAACGGCTGGCCGGTCTGCTTGCAGAGGCTGGCATAAACGGCCAGCGTCTGGCCCATGTTCATCGCGTTGCCCAGCGCAAAGCCGATAATGGTATGCGGACGGTGCACGCTCCAGGTGAAGCCATACTTCTTCGCGCCCGCAAAGACTTCATCTTCCTGCGCGTAATAGAAGTTATCGACAGGCTGGCGGCCCTGCTCTTCGCGGAACGGCGTCATTGGCACCGCGCCTTTGCCATAGGCGTCAAACGGCCCCAGATAGTGTTTAAGGCCGGTGACCAGCGCCACGTGGCCGCCTTTCAGGCCGTCGCCCAGCGCGTCGATCACGTTACGCACCATCGCGCCGTTTACGCGGATATTCTCTTTTTCATTGGCCTGACGCGACCAGACGCTGAAGAAGACCTTATCAACCTTCAGGTCAGCCAGCGCTTTCTTAACGGATTCAGCATCGGTAAGGTCGGCGGTCAATGCCGTGCAGCCCGCCGGCACCGCCGTGCGGCCGCGTGAAAGGCCATAAACTTCCCAACCGTCGCCGGTCAGCTGCTCTGCCAGTGCGGTACCGATAACGCCGCTGACGCCGACAATAAGTGCGCGTTGTTGCATAAATTTTCCTCCTGATTGCTAATTCATTAAGCTTAATAGAGAATTAAAATCCTATTAGAGGTATAAATTCATATTATTTGAGAATATGAGTCATGAATAATGATCGGTCGGGATCGCCTTAAAGATATCACCCCCTTTGTCGCCAGCGTGGAACACGGCAGTTTTACCGCCGCCGCCGATTCGTTGCATCTGACCAGTTCAGCCATCAGCAAAAGCGTGGCAAGGCTGGAAGCCCGGCTCGGCTCGCGGCTGTTTGAACGCACCACGCGACGACTGGCGCTGACGGATGCCGGTCAGGCCTTTTATGAAACCTGTACGCGTGTGCTGAGCGAGCTGGCGGAAGCGGAATCCGTACTGGCCGCCCAGCGCGCCATTCCGGTCGGACGGCTGCGGATTGCCGTGCCCAACACCTTTGGCCGGATGCGGGTGATGCCGCTTATCAACGAATTTTGCCAGCAGAACCCGGAGATGCAGATTGCCCTCTCTTTCTCCGATCGCTTTGTCGATCTGTTTGAGGAAGGCGTGGATATCGCGATACGTATTGGCGGCTCGACAGATTTTCCGCCCTCGCTGGGCTGCCGCTTTTTGGGTAATGAAAGGCTGATCTTCTGCGCTTCGCCGGACTATCTGGCGCAGCACGGCGTGCCCGACTCTTTGCAGGCGCTGACCGAAAGGCGAGCCATTGTTTACGATCGGGTAGATGGCAGCACCAGTCCGTGGCATATCCGTTCGCCGGATGGACGAACGATAACCCGAACCCTGCCTTATCGGATGGCGTTAGGGGATGGCGAAGCCCAGGTCGCCGCCGTAGTAGCCGGACTCGGCGTGGCGCAAATGGCGACCTGGCTGCTGGAAAAAGAGTTGGCCAGCGGCGCGCTGGTACCGATCCTGCCAGAGCTGGCGGTAGAAGGTCTGCCGCTATTTATCGTCTGGCCGCGCAGAAAGCAGCTGCTGCCGAAGGTCGACGCGCTGCTTGCCACGCTGGATCGGCTGAAAATCAGTCAGTAGCGGGTTTATTTACGTTGATGCGCCACGGCACGCCGAACTTATCGATCAGCGTACCGAAACCGGCCGCCCAGAAGGTTTCTTCCCATTCCAGCGTGACCTTACCGCCAGCGGAAAGATTATCGAACCAGCGTTTGCCTTCGGCAGGATCGTTGCTCGACAGGCTGACGGCAAAACCGTTATAGCTTACCGCTTCCGCGCTGTCGCTCATTTGCAGCTCGCCGTCGCCGATATGCAGCAGCGCGTGCATGATTTTATCATCCGCTGGCTGTTCCGCGCTTGGGCTGTTCTGTTTCTGCGGCTGCTGTTTTTTCTCCGCAGGCACGTCACCCCAGGTCATTTTAACCGTCAGTTCGGCTCCCGTGGCCTGCTGATAAAAAGCGATAGCCTCTTCACAGTTTCCCGAAAAGTATAAATAAGGCGAAAGTTGCATAACATCTCCTTCGTTTGAGGTATGTGCTGAAGAACAAGCTCGAAGAAAGTGTAGCAGGCGACTGAGATCTGGCGCTTATTACATGTTACAGGTTAATAACATATGCAAAGAAGACAAAGGATAAACGGTTTATGAATGCCTTAAAGCAGCACAGTAACAGTAGTTGGAAAGGGACGACAAAGCGCGTCACGGCGCTTTGTCGTCGTGGCCTCAGGCTTTTCTTGTCCGACGGACGATAACTTTTTCCGTCAGCAGTTCCAGCAACAGATAGCCGGCGCACGCCGCCACAAAAGAATTAATGGTAGACACGCCCCATGCCATATTCAGTCCAATATAACCGCCCAGCAGCGTGGCCAGGATCGCGGGCCAGCCGGTAAATGTCGTTTCCGCAGGCAAACTGCCGTCGTGACCGGAACGCCGTAAGGCAAGGCTGTACTTCTTCAGCAGGAAATACTCCGTCAGCATCACGCCCAACGCTGGCGGCACAATAACGCCGAGCAAATTCAGAAAATCGACAAAGTGATCCAGAATGCCCAGCACCGACAGCGTAGTGCCCAGCACGCCCAAGGCCAGCGTGACGGGTCGATAATTTAATTTTATGCCGCTAAGGCTTTCTACGGCATTAATCACGCCAAGCGCCGAGGAGTAAAGATTCAAATCGTTGACCCTTAGCGTAGAAAAAATAACGGCAAACAGGCCAGCCGTGCCGGAAGCCAGCGTGATGATAGACATCACGTCGCCTGTATTCAGCTTACGCGCAATAAAGATCGCCAGGCCGTTGATAATGAACTCGCCCAGAACAATGGTCGCCAGCGTGACGCCGAAAACGTGGCTGCCTTTTCGCGAGTAGCGCGTCAGGTCGGGCGTCATCAGGCTGGCAAGAATGGCGCCGCCTACCACCAGCGTGATGCCCGCGTTCACCGACAGCACCTCTTTACCTGCCAGGGAAACGGCCATTGCCTGCACATGATCGGTAGCCAGCGTCTGCCAGGCAATCCAGGCGATCAGCGCAATAAAAACCGGTACGGCGATGCGTGCCGTAAAGCGCAGCGCTTTGAAACCAAACGCCACCAGCACGGTAAGAAACAGGCCGGAGATCGTTGCTGCTGTCCGGAAGCTAAGCGTATCGGAAAACGCAGCGCTCAGCGATTTAGCAAAAATCGCATTCTGTATACCAAACCAGCCTAATAAACTGATCGCCACCACGACGCCGATCAGTGCCGACCCCGTTCGGCCAAATCCGCACCAGCGCGCCAGCAAGCTGCCGGACAACCCTTCTTTCATACCGATATAGCCAAAACCAAAGGTGACCAGGCCAAATAACAGGCTGCCTACCAGAATGGCCGTCAGCGCCGCCGACAGGCTCATGCTGTCGCCCAATACCGCGCCTAACATAAATTGATCCAACGCGGTAAGCATTCCCATATGGACGATAGCCACGCTCAGAAAAGAGACGCGGTTGTGTTGTGGCACGCGTTCCAGAGGAAAATCATTGTGTTGCATAGAAAATTCCGTGTTAAATAAAGTTAATCCCTTTCTTCATCAAACGGGCAGGGATATAGTTTTCCAGATTATGAGCGATACAATATTCTTCAAATTGCTTCAACGAATGCACGTCAGCTTTCTGATATATCGTATATACCCGATTTTCAATTGTTTTTACGCTGACGTTAAAGATACTAGCGATCTCTTTTGCCGTATACCTTTGCAGCATCAGAAAGATAATATCCAGCTCGGACGGCGTAAATAATTTATTTTCCGTAGCGGTCGTCAGTACGCCAGGCTTTTTGTGATTAATAAACTTCAGCGGCGTCAGCGTATCGAGCGGTCTTGCATTCCAGATAGTGCCGATACAGTTTCCCTGTTCATCGAATACCGGCAGTTTTTCGCTGATATAAGGTGAAAGCGTTTCCCGGCCATACCAATAATGCGTTTCAATGACCGCGACTCTTCCCAAATGCTCTTCTGTCCGACGATCGTGCTCCCGCAACGCTGCCGAACATTCCGCCCAACCAGCCGGGAACTCATCATCCCAGGCACCTTCAACCGTGAATGATGCAGGCGTATTGGTATAAAGGTAAGCGGCCTTGTTCATATAAAGATGTCTGGAATCAAGGTCTTTAATACCCCAGGGCTCGTTCAGATGCTCCATCATAGCGATAAAGCTCCGAAAAGCGCTAATTTTCGCATTAGTGGGCGGCATAGCTTTTTCCGTATTATCAGAACATTTTCTGTAAATAGAACCGCGTATATTTGCCCAGGTAGCCTTCCATGCTGCCATAGACGTTGTAGCCCAGTTTCTCATAAAAGCCTTTCGCCTGAAAATCAAAGGTATCCACATAGGACATGCGACAACCGCGATTTCTGGCGACCTCTTCCGCTTTTATCATCAGCTCCCGGCCCTTACCCTGCCCGCGTGCGGCTTCGCCAACCCAGAGATACTGCACTTCTAAGCCCTGCCACCACGTCCGCGCCACCAGGCCGCCGAGGATCTGGTTTTGCTCGTCCCGCAGCGTAAGGAAAAGCGGTGTAATATCCACTTCGTCAAACTGGCTGTTATGTTTCCATAAATTATCAATAACGAACTCTTCATCCGGTAAAGAAGGATTATCCGTGACAACGATTTCCATTATTTCTCCCGTTGTAAATTAACGTCCAGTCCGCAGCCAATAACATTTTGACGATAGTAATTCAAGAGGATTTTCTACCGTGTTATTCAATGCGGGTTCGTCTTTATTATACGGAAATAAATTATAAAATAAGTAGTCATTTAATTTTCAGTCAATGCCGACACCAGGGAAATTATTACACCGTGCAACTAATCAGATTGCATCTAATCTGACGCAAAAATTAAGAGGCACGTCTTTTCTGAAATAACAGACACCTCCTGAAGCAGCACGCTAAAAATAGCGGGAGGACTAAAAAATAAAGCAAAAAAAAACGGCCAGTTTGCTGGCCGTTTTCGATCGTAAAGTCGCTTATTTCACTTCAGTCAGCTTCTCAATATCCACGCTGCCCTGCTGTTCAGCGTCGTTTTTACGCACTTTCGCCACGTCGCTGGCGCTAACCTGCTCTTTGGCCGTATTGCCCCAGCTGGTGCGGATAAAGTTCACCACGTCGGCGACCTGCTGGTCGTTCAGCCGCCAGCCGAAAGCCGGCATGGTGATGGCAGAAGGGGCACCCTTCACGCCCGGTAGCGTCGCGCCGCTGATAACGATATGGATAAGCGAGGTTGGATCTTCCGCCAGCACCACAGGATTGCCGCTCAGCTGCGGGAAGAAGCGCTTATAGCCGCTGCCGTCCGTTTTATGGCAGGCCGCGCAGCTGTCGACGTACACCGACGCGCCCGGTTTGCTGTCGTCGCCCTTCCACAGCGCCTTCGCTACCTTGTCATCCGGCGTAAAGCCGACCTGATTTAAGTCTTTCGCGCCCAGGGATTTCAGATAGCGCGCAATGGCGGTGATATCTTCGTCGCTTAAATGCTGCAAACTGTGCTGCACCACTTCGGTCATGCCGCCAAAGGCCGCGGTACGATCGTTGCGGCCATAGCGCAGGAACTGCGTCAGATCGTCTTCGCTCCAGCGGCCCAGTCCGTCACGGCTGTCGCCGCGCAGGTTGTTGGCGGTAAAGCCGTCAATCGGCGAGCTGCTGCCGGAAAGGTAGTCGCTGCCTTCGCCGTCGTTCAACGCTTTTTCCTGCATGGTCAGGCTACGCGGGGTATGACAGGCGCCGCAGTGGCCCAGGCCTTCCACCAGATACTGACCGCGAGCCAGCACCGCATCCTGCCCTTTAATCGCCTGGAAAGCTTTTACGTCCGGTGCAAACAGCCCGCGCCAGATCGACAGCGGCCAGCGCATCGACAGCGGCCAAGGAATGTCGCTTTTCCTGTTTTCGGCCTCAACCGGCTTCACGCCATGCATAAAGTAGGCGTAAAGCGCGTGCATATCCTCATCGTTAACCACGGCATAGGAAGGATAAGGCATCGCCGGGTAGAGCGTGTCGCCGTTCTTCGCTACGCCGTGGCGTACCGCTTTCTGAAAGTCGTCATAGCTGTAATCGCCAATGCCGGTTTTCTTATCGGGCGTGATGTTGGTGGAGTAAATCTTGCCGATGGGCGTCGCCATCGCCAGCCCGCCAGCAAAAGATTCGCCACCCATTTTGGTATGGCAGGCCACGCAGTCGCCCGCGCGCGCCAGATACTCGCCGCGCTTGATCAGATCGGCGCCGTTATCCTCCGCCGCCGCAACAAAGGTGGTCATACCCAGCATCAGAGCCGGGATCAGCATTTTCATCATGGTCATCCTTACGCCTGCACCAACGGACCTGGACTTGGAAGGTACTGTTCACGAATCGCTTTCGCTGACCAGTAGGTCAACGCCGCCACCATGCCGGTCGGGTTGTAGCCCAGCCCCTGCGGGAAGGCGGACGCGCCCGGAACAAACACGTTCGGCACATCCCAGCTTTGCAGATAGCGGTTAACCGCGCTGGTTTTCGGATCTTCGCCCATGATCGCGCCGCCGTTCATATGCGTGGTCTGATACACGGTGGTGTCGAAATGCGTGCCCGGCATTTTCGGCGCGCCGCTGATCAGTTTCGGGTTCATCGCTTCGGCGATTTTGTGCATCCGGCCATGCATAAACTGCGACATTTTGATGTCGTTTTCCTGCCAGTCGAAGGTCATACGCAGCAGCGGCTGGCCGAAAGCATCCTTGTAGTTCGGATCCAGATCCAGATAGTTGTTGCGATAGGACTGGTGCGCGCCGTGCGCGTCCATCGAGACATGATGCGTATAGTGATCGGCGACCGCCGCTTTCCACTTGCTGCCCCAGCCTGGCGTGCCCGGCGGCGTCGGCAGGCCGGAGATCGGCTTCACGCCCGCCTGGTTAACCCAGAACGGCGAGCCGCCGACAAAGCCATATTTGCCGTGGTCGAAGTTATCCGCGTTGAAGTCGTCCACGCCCACGCCCGCGCCGCCCGCGCCGATAAAGTTGTTGGTAAAGACGTCTTTATCAAAGAAGGCCTTGATGGTGGAAATATTCTGATAGGCAAAGTTACGGCCTACGGTGCCTTCGTTAGTGACCGGATCGTAAGGCTTGCCGATGCCGGACAGCAGCATCAGGTGCACGTTATGGAACTGGAAGGCGGACAGGATCACCAGGTCGGCGGGCTGCTCGATCTGGCGGCCAAGCGCATCGACATAGGTCACGCCGGTAGCGCGCTTTTTGTCGTCGGTCAGGTTGACGCGCAGCACGTTGGCGTTTTCGCGCAGCTCAAACTTCGCTTCCTGACGTAGCGCAGGCAGCACGTTAACGTTCGGCGACGCTTTGGAATACATATAGCAGGCGTAGCCGCTGCAATAGCCGCAGAAGTTGCACGGCCCCATCTGCGCGCCGTAGGTGTTGGTGTACGGGCCGGAAGTATTGGCGGAAGGCAGATCGTAAGGATGATAGCCAACGGATTCAGCGGCCTGCGCGAACAGCTGCGCGGAGAAGGTTCGCTTCTGCGCGGGCAGCGGGAACTTGTCGGAGCGATCCGGCGCGAACGGGTTGCCGCGTCCCTGCTGGCCGACGACTTTGCCCTTAACGCGCCATTCCGAGCCGGAGGTGCCAAACACTTTTTCGGCCTTATCAAAAAACGGCTCCAGCTCGTCATAGGTGACGCCGAAATCCTGAATGGTCATGCCCTCAGGAATAAACTTTTTGCCGTAGCGCTCTTCATAGTGGCTGCGCATCCGCAGCTCGATCGGATCGACGCGGAAATGCACGCCTGACCAGTGCAGGCCCGCGCCGCCGGTGCCGGTGCCGGGTAAAAACGCGGCAAGCTGGCGATAGGGCTGCGCGGTCTGCGCCGAGTTATGGCGGATGGTCACGGTGCTTTTGGAGAGATCCTGGAACAGCTTTTTACGGATGTTATAGGTCAGCTCATCAATAACCTGCGGATACGCGCCGTCAGGATAGGTGTCGCGATGCGGGCCACGCTCCAGCGCAACCACGTTCAGGCCCGCTTCGGTCAGCTCTTTCGCCATGATCGATCCCGCCCAGCCGAAGCCTACGATCACCGCATCTACTTTTTTCATTACGTTTGCCATGCTTATGCTCTTTCCCCACGAATCGACACCGGCGGGAACGGATAGCGCTCGCCCCGTTCAACCCAGTCCATAAAATCAGCGCGCGCGCCCGGAAAGCCGATCAGCTTCCAGCCGACCATATTCTGATTGCCGCCATGCACAGGATCGCTGAAGAAGCCTTCGCGCGTGTTCTGTAACAGGAAAGAGAAGAAAACCTTAGCCGGAACCTGTTTGAATTCGGCTTTGCCGGCTTCAAAGGCCTGTAGCAATGCGTCCTGCTGGTCGTGGCTCAGGTCGGCGAACGCTTTGCCGTGCTGCGCTTTGGCGAAAGCATCCGCGTCCGCCAGACCCAGGCGGTAAATATCGCGCGGGATCAGCGGGTACTGATAGCCCAGCTCTTTGTCGGCATCGGGATGGAAAGGCCCCTGCATATACCAGTTGGAACCGGTCGCGTAAGGCGTGTTCATCTGACGATCGATATATTCCGGCACGCCCGCTTCCAGCGCGCCGGGGCCGCGTTCGTCGGCAGGGATCAGGCGCGCCACGGCCGCCTTAATAAAAGCGTACTCTTCCGGGGTAAACCAGGTGGGCTGGTAATCGCGGGCCTGCTGCGGCCCTGCAGGCCCGGGCGCGGCTACGGCTGCGGCTGGCGCGGTTAACGCGCCCAGGCCCGTGCTGCCAATCGCCACGGCGGGCGCAAGCGTAATGGTTCTCAGCAGAAAGTCCCTGCGGGAGCTTCCGATCGTTTCTTTTGACATGACATTGCCTTTTAAAATGGCCTGGTTGTTCGGCTGTAAGCATTCGTGATGGGAGACCCGCTAGCCTGTTTTTTTATAAAAATCGGGCGCTAGCGTGATCTGAATCAATGTTACCGGTAACAATTTATGGATTTTAACAGGAATCGGCGCAAAAAATTAGCGTAAATAAACAAAATGGCACAATTTCATTAACAACCAGGCAGGCGGAAAGAGAGAGGCACGTCACCAGAGAGGGCCAGCGCGCAGCAGAGCGTTATAAGGGATGAGCTATTGAAGAACGCGCGGCCGCAGCAGAACCAGCACGCAGCCTGGCGTTGTGGTGGTTAAGCCGCAGAAAAGCGCGGCCGCAGAAGGCCAGCGCCTTATGATGGATGAGCCGCAGAAGGCCAGCTTGTCACATTGCGCGCGAATGATTTAGCCAAAGGCGCGCGCAAGGCCAGCGCGCAGCACGACGCCCTGGTGGATAAGCTACGCGGCGATCGTAGCCATAACGCTGTTCAGGACCGGGCGCTAAGGGTGAACCTGGCCGTCGCGCTTTTCGTCCAGGCCAAACAGCTTCAGCCGCGTCTCCGACGGCTGCGGGCGGCCAAAATAATACCCCTGGAACAGCGTGCAGCCTTCGATTTTCAGCTGCTCGAACTGCTCGCTGCTCTCCACCCCTTCCGCCGTGATTTGAATATCCAGGCTGCGGCTCATGCCCGTAATGGCCCGGATAATGGCCAGCGCCTCGCGGCTCTCTTTCATATCGTTGATAAACGACTTGTCGATTTTGATCTTATCGAACGGGAAAGAACGCAGATAGCTGAGCGACGAGTAGCCGGTGCCGAAGTCATCCAGCGCGATGCGCACGCCCAGCTTTTTCAGCTTTTGCAGAATGCGGATATTGACCAGGGTGTTGTCCAGCAGCACCGACTCCGTGATCTCCACTTCCAGCCGGTGCGGGGCCAGTCCGGAATCCTTCAGCGCCGCTTCCACTACCGACACCAGCGAACTGTTTTTAAACTGGAGCGGCGAAAGGTTGACCGCCACGCTCTGATGCGCCGGCCACTTCGCCGCCTCGCGGCAGGCTTCGTACAGCGCGAAGGCGCCCAGCGAGTGGATCAGCCCGGTTTCTTCCGCCACGGGAATAAAGTCCAGCGGCATAATCAGCCCCTGTTTCGGATGGTGCCAGCGCATCAGCGCTTCGTAGCTGATGATCTCCTGGCCCAGACTATCGGTAATCGGCTGGTAATACAGCTTGAGGTGGCGATGGGTCATTGCCTCGCGCAGATCGGTTTCAATCATGCGGCGCTTGCTGGCGGCTTCGCCCATTTCGCTGGAGAAATGCTCAAAGCGGTTGCGGCCGTTGCGTTTGGCTTCGTACAGCGCCATATCGGCACAGCGCAGCAGCTCGGCGGGGGTAGTCAGACCGCCTGTGACAATAGAAATGCCGATGCTCAGCCCTACCGTCAGGCTATGTCCGTCGACGTTGAAGGTCGGACGGATGGCCTCAATCAGTCTTTGCGCCACCGCTTCGGCTTCCTGTAAATGCGTCAGGCCCGGCAGTACGATAGAGAATTCATCGCCGCCGTTGCGCGCCAGCGTATCCTGTTCACGCAGCACGCCGCGCAAACGGCTGGCGACGGCGCGCAGCAGATCGTCGCCGACCTGATGGCCCAGCGCGTCGTTGACGTTCTTGAAGTTATCCAGATCCAGACAGAGCGCCGCCGTCTGTTTACCATTATCGAAATCGCAGCGCAGCGCCTCGTTCAGCCGCTGGCTGAACAGCACGCGGTTCGGCAGGCTGGTCAGGTTATCGTGATGCGCCATATGATGAATGCGCGCATCAGCCGCGCGCTGATCGGTAACGTCGTCAGCAATCAGCAGCACGTAGTTAGTATGGGCGTCGTTGCCGTTAATAATCGAGGCCGAAGCGTTGATGATCCGTTCGCCGCCACGGGTACGCAACAGCTGCTCGTTTTTATGCACGCCTTCATTGCGCTGTGCGGCGGTCGCCAGCTGGGAAAAATAGCCGCTCAGCTCTGAGGGCATGTAATCGTCCAGCCTTTTGCCGGCAAGCTCCTTCATTTTTACGCCCAGCAGCTGCTCCGCTTTGCTGTTCAGCAGCAGCACCTCGCGCGATACCACGTCTTCCACTATCACACAGCAGGGAATATTGCCGATAATGGTGTCGAGAAACTTCGACAGCGCGGCCATCTTATTGCTGTTCTGCTCTGCCAGATCTTTTGCCCGCAGGATCTGCTGTTCGTACTCGCGCAGTTCAGTGCAGTCGCGGGTAATTTTGGCAAAGCCAAGCAGGCGGCCTTCTTTAGTATGAATCGCTTCGATCACCACGTGCGCCCAGAAGGCGCTGCCGTCTTTGCGATAGCGCCAGCCCTGATCTTCAAAACGCCCAACGCTTTGCGCAATCGCCAGGTTTTTGTCGGGCAGGCAGGCAAAGCGATCCTGCGCGCTGTAAAAGCAGGAGAAGTGTTCGCCGACGATTTCCTCCGCCGTATAGCCTTTGGCGCGATGCGCACCGGCATTCCAGTTCACCACATGGCCCTGGGGATCGAGCATATAGATGGCGTAGTCGGTGACGCCCTCCACCAGCAGACGGAACACCTGTTCTCTTTCGCGCTGTTCTTGCAGCACG
This sequence comes from Erwinia plantamica, assembly GCF_043420595.1. Classification (NCBI taxonomy): domain Bacteria; kingdom Pseudomonadati; phylum Pseudomonadota; class Gammaproteobacteria; order Enterobacterales; family Erwiniaceae; genus Erwinia; species Erwinia plantamica. Next base: position 104,451 of record NZ_JBGCUC010000008.1, on the reverse strand, counting down.
CGCTGTTGTTCAGTGCAGTCGCGGGTGATTTTGGCATAGCCGATTAGCCTGCCATCGTCGTCGTGCACGGCGTCAATGACCACGTGCGCCCAGAAAGAGGTGCCGTCTTTACGATAGCGCCAGCCCTGCTCTTCGAATCGGCCGGTACGGTAGGCGGTTTTCAGGTTGGTTTCCGGGAGCTTAGCCAGCCGGTCTTGCGTGCTGTAAAAGCAGGAGAAGTGTTTGCCGACGATTTCTTCCGCCGTATAGCCTTTGGAACGCCTTGCGCCTTCGTTCCAGTTCACCACATAGCCGTCGGGATCGAGCATGTAGATGGCGTAATCGACCACGCCTTCGACCAGCAGACGGAATTTCTGCTCCTGGGCGCGCTGTTCGGCAAGCTGAGCCTGCTGTTCGGTGCAGTCGCGGGTAATTTTGGCGAAGCCGATTAGCCCGCCGTCGTCGTCGTGCACGGCGTCAATCACCACATGCGCCCAGAAAGCGCTGCCGTCTTTGCGGTAGCGCCAGCCTTCGGTTTCAAAACGTCCTTTTTCGCGGGCGATGGCCAGGCCGCGCTGCGGCAGTCCTTTTTCTCTGTCTTCCGCACTGTAAAAACAGTCAAAATTTCTGCCGATAATTTCATCCGGCAGATAGCCTTTCGCCCGCTCCGCGCCCGCGTTCCAGTTGGCTACGGTGCCGTCAGGTTTCAGCATATAAATGGCGTAGCCGACCACGCTTTGCACCAGCAGTCGGTACATCACATCATTATTTTCGTTCATTTTCTTTCCGCCTGAGGGACGCTGCCCCGAAGAAGGCCTGGCCTGCAGATAAGCGGCCCTCCGCTGCAGGCCCGCCTTTTCTGAAGCAATCCCGCGCCGCTATTCCCTGTAAAACCTTGCTGTATCAGGCTCCGCTGCCTGAAAGTGCCTTATCGTTATCGGCCTCGTTTAAATAACATTCAGCATTTATTTTGCCGGGCCAGGGCGGGGGGGACTATGCAGGGTTGAACGCGTGGCTGCAACCCGCGATCGCTACAATCCCGGGATAAGATGTTTGCAGAATATTAAAATAATGGCCTGTAATTTATTAACGCTTCGCGACCGCTATTCACGTTAATGACTGGCGTAACGGAAACACTCGCCTGTTGCAAAGGTGGCGGTCAGACATCAGCGGATACAAAACCGTTAAGACCATTAACGAGTAATCGCGTTAGATGGTGGCCTTACCGTTCTGGAGTCGCTATGTTTAAATCCTTTTTCCCCCGCCCCGCGCTGTTCTTCAGCAGCGCCGCCGTCTGGTGCGCGATCGCCATTCTCGTCTGGTTTGCCGGCGGCAGGCAGTTTCTTACCTCATTCGCCCATGCCGGCCCGCTGCCAAATAACGCCTTGCGCTTTATCGCGCCTTCCGCCCTCGCTTTTTATCTTTATTATTTTGCGGCTTTCGCCCTGTTCGCCGGGTTCTGGCGCGTGTTCAGTCCGCATCCCTGGCAAAATTGGTCGGTAAACGGTTCGGCGCTGATTATTTTTGTGACCTGGTTTTCGGTGCAGATGAACGTTGCTATCAACGCCTGGTATGAGCCGTTTTACGATCTGATCCAGCGCGCGCTGACCCATCCCAATTCGGTACCGATCGCCACGCTTTATCAGCAGCTGATCGGCTTTCTCAGCATTGCGCTGATCGCCGTGCTGGTGGATGTGCTGAATATGTTCTTTATCAGCCACTATGTTTTCCGCTGGCGCACGGCGATGAACAACTATTATATGGCGCACTGGTCGCGGCTGCGCGGCATTGAAGGCGCGGCGCAGCGCGTGCAGGAAGACACCATGCGCTTCGCCTCGACGCTGGAGGATATGGGCGTCAGCCTGATTAACGCTGTTATGACGCTTATCGCTTTTTTGCCGGTGTTGATTGGGCTATCGGTGCATGTGAAAAACGTGCCGCTGCTGGGTGACCTGCCCTACGCGCTGGTGATTGCCGTGGTGCTCTGGTCGCTGCTGGGCACCGGGCTGCTGGCCGCCATCGGCATCAGGCTGCCGGGCCTGTCGTTTCGTAATCAGCGGGTGGAGGCGGGCTACCGTAAAGAACTGGTCTATGGCGAAGACGATCCCGCACGCGCCAGTCCGCCCACGGTGCAAAATTTGTTCGGGCTGATCCGTAAAAACTATTTCCGGCTCTACTTTCACTATCTCTATTTTAATATCGCCCGCTCGCTCTATTTGCAGCTGGACGCCGTTTTCGGCCTGGTGGTGCTGTTCCCTTCTATTGTCACCGCCGCCATTACCTTCGGGCTGCTCCAGCAGATCAATAACGTATTTGAACAGGTGCGCGGCGCCTTTCAGTATCTGGTTTATTCGTGGAGCACGCTGGTTGAGCTGTTGTCTATTTATAAACGTCTGCGGCTGTTTGAACAGGTACTGGACAGGGAAGCGGAGGGAGAGCTTTAACAGGGCGCGGAAGGAACCGCGCCCCGGAAGGGCCGCTTATTGTTGCGCGGCCAGCCTGGCGAAGACCTGCTCTACCGCGTAAGCGCCCGGATCCTTCACGCCGTGCAGGCTTTCCTGGTTAAGGTAAGAGGAGCGACCCGCCTGCGCTTTGCTCATCTGCGCCGTTTTTTCCGCGCCCGCTTTTGCCGCCTGCGCCGCCTCTTCTCTACTTTTACCCGCCGTCAGCGCGGCAAAGGCCGGATCCAGCGCGTCAATCATGGTGCGATCGCCCGGCCGCGCGCCGCCGTAGTGCTGCATCCGTTCCAGCCCGTAGCTCAGCGCCTGCGGCAGCGCCTCGCCTTCTTCCAGCTTCTGTCCGGCGGCGGTAAACATAATCGACATCAGCACGCCGCTGGATCCGCCCATCACCACCGCCAGCTCTTCGCCAATCAGCGTTAGCAGGTTTTCTGGCTCGTTCAGCGGCAGCCTGTTCGCTTCCAGCTCGGCGAGGATTTTTTTCGCCCCGGCGGCAAAGGTCGAGCCGGTGTCGCCATCGCCCACTTTGGCATCCAGCTGGTTAAGCTCGGTCTCCAGCTCTGCCAGCGTGCGGCAAACGGTAGCAACTATGGCGGCCGTTGATGCATTTTCCGAAGGCGCAAAATGCTGCTGCCGCGCAACTTTTTCGCCCTGGCGCGTATTAAGCGGCGCAGGCTTGCTCGCGGGCTGCCAGCCGCTGGCCTCAACCGGCGCCTGCAACGCTTCCGCCAGCGCGTCGGTCAGCAGCAGCGTCGACAGCGAAAAGCCTTTCATATCCAGCGCGCTAACCAGCGTCGCCGGGCCAATCAGCAGATCGACCTGTTTTCCCAGCGGCGAACGCAGCACCTCACGCGTCAGCACCGCCATTTCCAGCGAAGAGAATCCGCCCAGGTTATTGATTAACAGCGCCGTTTTTTTATTGTCCGGATTGTGCTCCGCCAGCTTCGCCGCCATCAGTGCAACGATCTCGCGGCTGTCCTGCGTTTTCAGCGTAGAGGCGCCCGGTTCGCCATGAATGCCCATGCCTAACTCGCTTTGGCCTTCTTTAACCCGCTCGTCCCGCTTTTCGCCGGGCACATGGCAGCTGCTGAAGGCCAGACCAAGGCTGGCGGTGGCGGCAATGGCTTCGTTGGCCGCTGCCATCACCTCCTCCAGCGATTTTCCGCTGGCGGCGGCGTAACCGGCGACTTTATGGATCAGCGCCGTACCGGCAATCCCGCGCGGCTGCGGATTATCCGGCAGCGCGATATCATCGGTCACCATCACCAGCTCGACCTTAAAGCCCAGCTTTTTGGCTTTTTCCGCCGCCAGGCCGAAGTTCAGCCGATCGCCCGTGTAGTTTTTAACGATCAGCAGGCAGCCTTTTTCACCCGTGACGTTGATGATAGCGCTGAGTACCGCCTCCACGCTCGGCGAGGCGAAGATATCGCCACAGACGGCCGCGGTCAGCATTCCTTTTCCGACAAAGCCCACGTGGGCCGGTTCATGCCCGGAGCCGCCGCCGGAAATCAGCGCTACGTCCTTTTTATCCCAGTCGTTACGCACCACCACCCGAATATCGGGGCCGGCGTCAAGCAGGCTAAGGCTGTGCCACGGGTTGCCGATCAGCGCGCCTTCAATGGCTTCACTGACCAAATCGCTTTTTTGATGCATGAAAAACTGACTCATAAATCTGTTTTCTCCTGGCTGAAAAGAGCGGACTGAGTCACTAACTGTAGTTGAATTCCTGCGGCGGCCGCGCAGGAAACAGGCAGGGCAAGGAGAAAAGCAGTAACTTAAAATGGACGTGATTTCCCTTTTTTCAGCAACAAACGTTGGTAAAAGCTAACGGAAAAACAACAGAATATTTTATATTTTTTATCACTTTTTGCCGTGGGAGAGTCGTTGCCCTTCTGGTCGGGCCTCTGCGTACCCACCACAGGAAAACTCCGAATAACTGAAAACAGTACCATGATTACTAAAGAATTTATTATTGCAAACCCCGGCATTATTCCTAATTGTTTCTCTGCGCTGGTTTTGAGATTGCAGTATATCAGTCAATTATTATACAGTTTTGGTTATCGTTCTGCGGCGTTCGGGAAAGCTTCTTTTATCCGACAGCGCTTTCCCCCCTTAACGCAGACGATCCCCCTCTGTAGCAGGATAAGCTTCACCACGCCACCACCAGGGCGTTATGCGGAGCAGGTCGCAAGGCCTGCTCTTTTTTATCGCTGTTTTGGCTGTAAAAAGCCCGGAGGGGCCGCCCGCCTTAAAGCGTTATATCCGTGGAGAGAGCGTAAAACAGGCGTTGCCACCGCGTTTTCGGCCAGGCACCTGGGCAGGAGCATAAGGAAAGCGGGCGGGAATTGTGTTGTACCGTTTAAAAGTATACCGTTCAAAAGGCAGGCTCCGTCCGCTGCTCGCCAAAACGCGGCGCGACCGAAGCCTGCATCACCGTTAGCGGAACACGCTGATCGCTTCCACCAGACGGGTGGCCTGATGCGTCATTCGGCCAGCCGCCTGCGCGCCTTCTTCCACCCGCTCGGCGTTCTGATGGGTGATATTGTCCAGGTCTTCTACCGCCAGGCTGACTTCGCTCAGCGCCGTAGCCTGCTCGGCGGTGGCGGAACTGATCTGCGCAATCAGCGAGGTCACGTTCTGCACCTGAGAAACGATATCCTCCATCGTTTTGCCCGCGTCGTTAACGTGGACGCTGCCGGACTCCACCTTCAGCGCGCTGTTCTCCACCAGGCTTTTTATTTCGCTGGCGGCCTTGGCGCTGCGCTGCGCCAGGCTGCGCACTTCTCCGGCCACCACGGCAAAGCCTTTGCCCTGCTCGCCCGCGCGTGCGGCTTCCACCGCAGCGTTTAGCGCCAGGATATTGGTCTGGAACGCGATCCCATCAATGACGCTGGTGATGTTGGCTATCTTCTTCGAACTGTCGGCAATTTCCGCCATCATGCCGACCATATCCTTCATCACCACGCCGCCTTTGGTCGCGGCATCGCGAGTGCTGGCGGAAAGCGTATTGACCTGCTGCGCCGTGTCGGTATTGCTTTTTACCGTGGCGGTCAGTTCATTCATGGTGGCAGCCGTTTGCTGGACGTTGGCCGCCGCCTGCTCCGTACGACGGCTCAGCTCGTTGTTGCCGTGCGCGATAGCATCGCTGGCGCTCATCACGTTGACCGCCTGGCCGCTGACGTCTTCCAACAGCCAGCGGAACATCAACCCCAGCTGCCCGACCGCCCGCAGCGTGGTGCCGATTTCATCCACGCGATCCATCTGGTCGACCTGCTGGCAGGCGCCGGTCGCCACGCTCAGCGCCTGTTTGCACAGCCGCTCGACGGGACGGGAAACCTGCTGCTCAAGCCAGCTCGTGGCCAGCAGCAGCAGCACGGCCATGATGGCGCTGAATATCGCCAGCGGCTGGCCCGGCAGCCCCAGCGCCCAAACGCCCGCCACGGAGAGCGGCCACAGCGCCAGCAGCGCAGAGCGAATACGCCAGCGCAGCGGCATGGTTTTCAGCAGCGAGGCCCAGCGCAGCGCCCCGGTACGCACCAGCAGCCCTTTATGGAAGCGCCAGCCCTTACGCTTGCCTTCGCGAAATTCTTTATACAATTTTTCAGCCTGCGCGATCTCCTGCGCGGCGGGACGGGTGCGAACGGACATATGGCCCTGTATCTGACCGTTGCGCACGATCGGCACGGCATTGGCGCGTACCCAGTAGTGATCGCCGTTTTTACGACGGTTTTTCACCAGCGCGGACCAGGGTTCGCCCTGTTGCAGCGTCGCCCACATATCGGCAAACGCTTCCGGCGGCATATCAGGATGGCGCACTATATTGTGAGGCTGCCCGTTGATCTCTTCCGGCGTAAAGCCGCTGACTTTGATGAATACGTCGTTCGCGTAGGTGATATGGCTGCTGGCGTCGGTGGTTGACATCAGCGTGGCGTTCTCATCAAACGCAAATTCCTGCTGTGTTACGGGTTGATTGCTGCGCATGGCGTAAATCCTTGAAGCGGTGACCAGGATTGGGCTTTGAGTGGATAAATTATCATTCGTTATATTTTCGGCCCGTTCCGCCTGAACTTTAGTTGCTAAAGCTAAATTCCATGCAAAGGTTAAAAAACCGCAAAGCCTTACGGACAGCCATCTGGCGAGAAAAGAACCGGTTCCAGCCGCCCGCAAAACCCTGTCGACGACAAGTCATTATTATGCAGAGATGTTTTAGTATGGTGAACGGATCACGCCCGCTGAAAGATCAAAAACGCCACCTTACGCCCGCGTTGTAGCCCCAGCCTTTGCCGCCGTTGCCGTCGATTTCTTTCCGATAGTCCGCTTCTGCATAGAGCGACACGTTATTTTTAAAGACGGTGGTGGCACCGACGCCGGCTTCCCACATCTGACCGAACTTACCGCTGCGGAAGCTCTGCTCAAGGCCGTCCACGCCTTTAGCGCCTATTGTGGTTTTAGCCTGGCTGTCCCAGCCTTTGTAATAGTTAGTGCGCAGATAAGGCGTGTACTGGCGGCCGCTGTTATCGCTCCAGCGTCGATCCAGCTTCGCGCCGACGCGCCCAATGGTCTGGTGCGAATCGTCGTAGCTGACCGTCAGGTTATCCCTGTCGCTGAAGTTATCCAGCCCCAGATGCAGGTAAGTCAGCTGGGCTGAAGGCTCCAGCCGCAGCCCGCCGCCCAGCGCAAACGGATAGCCGCTCTCCAGCGAGGCGCTCCAGCCTTTGCCTTTGATCTTTGCCACGTTCTGCCTGCGTGCAATATCCGTTTCGCCACGATGCCAGCTGTAGGAGAGCGTGCCGTCCAGGTAGAAGCCGCTTTCCTGTAGCCAGGTGGCATAAAGCGCCAGCGTATCGCTGTCGAACGTGGTGCTGCTGTAGCCGTCGGCCGCGTCCGGACGGATGCGGCTGTTACCGCGTGTCCAGGCGACGCCGCCGCGCAGGCTGCCGTTGTCCCCATCCAGCTGCACGACGTTGCCGCCTACCTGCAACGCGCTGTAATCCATATCCAGGTCGTAGCCGAAATTCTGGAAGCTCTGGCTGGTGCTGTAGCGCATGTTGGCGCCGGTATAGCGCAGGAACATTTCCCCGCCGGCCTCGCCCTGGCCCTGACGCAGCTCGCCCAGCCGGTTATGCAGATCGTTAAGCGTGGCTGCGGAATAGTACGCCAGCCCGGTCGGAGCGGAGAGATAAGCAGGCACCTGCGGCACTACCGCCGCACGGGAAACGCCGTTATTCCTGACGAGGCCGTTAGCCAGACGATAGTCGCGAAACTGACTGCCGCTGCCGTCGACCTGCCGCTGGGCGGCATCGCTGCTGCCCGGCGCAAAGCTGTAGAGATCGTAGCGCCACGGCCCGGCTGCCAGATAGCCGCCCTGGAGCGCAAAGCTGTTGGCGCTGGCACTGCCTGCCACCTGTGCCAGCGAGATGCCTTCGTTCGCCTCAATAACGCCATTTTGATTAGCATCGTTCAGCGCGCCGGTGCTGCCTGCCGCTGGCGTGACGTTAATCAACGTGGTGCCGTTAACATCGCCGTTTACGCGCAGGATGTCGCTGCGCTGGTTGGCGGGCGCGCCGCCGCCGTTAAGCGCGCTGGCGAGCTTCAGCGTGCCGTTCAGCGAGTTCAGCGTGCCGTTGATGGTCAGCGTGTTGCCCGGCGATCCGGAGCCGTTGGTCAGATCCAGCGTACCGGCGTTATTCACCACCAGCGAATCGCTGGTGCCGCCTCTCAGTACGGGATCTACAAGGTTTCCGGCATAGAGCGTGGACTCGCGATCGATATTCAGGGTGCTGTGCGCCAGCTGCAGATTGTCGGTCAACGTCCAGTCGGTATGGTAGAAATTGATGGTGCTCCAGCCCGCGCCCAGGTTGACGCCCCGGCCTGCGTCGTCGCTGGCGAAGGAGCCGCCACGGGCCGCTATCTCGCTCAGGCTGAGCGTGCTGCCTTCGCCGCCCGCCGTGGTGATATGACTAACGTTAGCCAGGCTGACGTTCTGCACAAAGGCCTGGTTATCGATGCCGCTGCCCATCGTCAGGCTGCCGTTGAGGGTGCCGCCGGTCAGCGTCAGCGTATCGGTGCCGTTCCCCGTGTTCACATCGCCCTGCACCGCTCCACCGATCAGGGCGATCCGATCGTCCGTCGCGCCGCCCGCCACGATAACCGTATCGGCATATTGCGCGCCAATCGTGCCTTCGTTAACAAATACCGTGCTGCCGCCGCGCAGATCGATAACGGGCGCCACCGTACCCCACGAGAAGATGTCGCCCCGGTTTACCACTTCGCTGGCGGTCTGGCTGACAATTGCCGAACCGCCGCTTTCAGTGGTGATATAGATGTTTCCCTCTGAGATGACTTTCCCCGTGGTATTGGCGCGGATCCCTGTTCCGCCGCTGCCGACAAGGATCACCATGCCGCGTGGCACCAGCATGTCGGCCTGCGTGGTCGAGCCATCGGCATTAGCAAAGGTGTAGCCCGTTGCGCCGTCGGAAGGTTCGATACCAACGGAAAGCAGTGAATCGAAAGTGGTGGCGGAACGAATGCCGCTGCCGCTGCCCCTGGCATAGATATAGGTGTTGGCCAGGGAAATGTTGGGGGTTTCCGCCAGGTTATTGATGGCGCTGCCGCTGCCGTTTACCGTCAGCGTAGCGCCGTCAATCGACAGCCCGGCGGCGCCTTCTTCCAGCAGAACGGCGTCGGCGCTGCCGTTGCCCGTAATGCTGTTACGGAAGATGCCGTCGCCATACAGCGCAAAATTACCGTTATGACCCACGCGTACCGCTGCCGTACCACCTGACTCCAGCTGGGCGCTTTCGGGAAAAAATTGCGCGGTGCCTTCGCTCACATCAAACGCGATACCGGTAGCAGCGACCAGACCGCCCTGCATCAAAAAAGAGCCGCCGTTTTGTATCCGTACGCCGGTGCTGTTGTCGCCGGTTAGTTTAACCAACGAAGCGTCTCCCAGCGTTATCCTCGCGCCGTTGGTTATCTGAAAAGCGGTTGCGTTAGCGCCACCGCCAGAAACGCTGCCGCTATCGTAAACCGATGTACCTGCGCCGTCAGCGCGGATGCCGACGGCGCCTTCTCCCCCCAGAGTGATTGGGCCAGTGAGGTAGGCATAAGCGTTGCCGCCCGCCTCGCTTCTTAACCACACCGCCGTATTGTGGGTGTCGCCTGACGGCCCGGTGCTGCCGTTAACGTTGACGATCCCGTCCGAGTAAACGCTGGCAAAGCTGCCGCTGCTGGCGATCGCTTTGATCCCGGTGCCGTTATCGCCATTCAGATTGATCGTCCCGGCGTTGCCGACCAGCCCGCCGCTGCCGGAGTCGATCGCCAGCAGCGCGATATTCTCCTCCGGGCGAAAATCCGCCTGACCGTTAACGTCAATCACGCCGTTATTTTGCAGGCGGGCGTTCGGGCCATTCACCACCTTCATGGCGGTGCTGTTCTGAGTTTGTGCACCCAGTACGATATGCCCGTCATTTACGGCGCTGCCATCACCAATCATATTAATGCCGACGGCGCCGGACAGCCGGGTATCGAAGGCTTCATCCGTCAGAGCATTTTGCGGCGATCGCCCCAGCCAGAGCGTGCCGTCCACAGCATTGGTGAAGCTCGCCTGCGGGCCGTTAACGAACACGCCGCTGGCGCCGTCCGCCGCGCCTGTATTAATGTTGCCGTTATTGATCGCGCTGCCGCTAAAAATCCCCAGGCCAGTGCCGCTGCCTGCGATGTTGATGACGCCGTTATTGGTGAAACGGCTGCCGTCCTGTAGCCGTACCGCGTTGCGGCTTTGGCCGACCGTGCTGCTGTCCACGCCGCTGCCATCGGCATTATTGAAGAAGCCAGCATTAATAACGCCGTTATTAACGCCGGTACTGCCGCTAAGCAGATCCAGCGCGTTGCCATCGGTGATGCCGTTACCGGTACTGGCGACCTTACCGTTGATAATCGCGGTGCCGCCGTTTGCAGCCAGCACCGCGCTGCTGGCGTTAGCCACCTCCAGCGTTTTATTAACCGTAACCCTGGCCTGCGCGCCGTCTGCGCTGAGCACCACCAGTTCGCCAATCGGCTGCGCCGCTTCGTCATCCGCATCCTGCGCCACTATGCCGTAAACGATTTGCCCGCTGGTGAGAGTTACGGCTTTATCCAGCTCGTCACGGTAGCTGTCGGGATTGAGCTGGCCCGTTTCCAGCTGCCCGATAAGCCAGTTGTTATAGTTTTTAAAATCATCAAAGTTGGTCACGTTGAATCGCGTGATGACGTTATTTCTGGTGGCGACGCTGAACTCGCCTTTGTAATCAGCCACGCTGTCAACGGGAAGGGTCAGATAAGGCCCGCCAGAAGGTGGAAGCGCAGCGGTAAAGGTCAGGCGGTTATCGCCATTCCAGTTCATGTTGCCGCTGCCGGTGGCGGCAAAAAGCCGACTCTGTTTGGCCGCCATGCGCCAGCCGTTGGTTTCTGACGTCGTTGCCGCACCGGACTGGCCGATTGCCACGTTAATGGTGCCTTTACTGACCTGCGCCACGCGGGCGTTAATATATTGCCCGCCTTTGACGTCAACATAGTTTGGCAGCGGCGTATCCAGCCCGAGCGGCGGTATTTCGACCATGCTGGCGGAATTAAAAACGTCAAAGGGACGATAGCCGCCGTTCTCCCAGTCCGGGACATAAATGGTGTAACCGCCTGTACCGGGATCCAGGCCCGGCCTTTCTGCCAGCGACAGGTCAGGGTTATTCACACGGCCCTGTAGCTCTCTCAGCGTAAAGCTTTGCTCGCCGCTCAGCCCCGGCGAAAACTGCTGGTTGCCGCTAAGCGTTTGCGTGGAGCCGTTGCAGACGCAAAAAGCGCCGACTTTATTATCATTAACATAGGGTGAAAAGGGTTTCAGCGTCGCCGCCTGGCTGTAAAAAGCAGGCGCTATCGCGCCCTGTGCCGCAATAAGGCTTAACAAAAGGGGATGTAATTTAAACAAGGATATTTCCTCCAGAGCTGAAGAAAAAAGTAAAAAACATCTCGCCGTAAAAATGCGATTGCAGACGGCAGGCGGCGTGACGAATAATTAAAAATTGTTAATAACAATCACATCACTACTGAAAAGAAAGATCCATATAAAGTTATGGCGACAAACGACATCCCCGAAAAAATAAGAATAGTGCCGTAAATAATCATATTAATTACCGGCCCTTTATTAAACTCTACAGGCCTGATTGCTAAAAGGAATCGCCGCCTTTTCAGGCTTAACGTAAAATATAATTATAGTCTTGACAAATAAATGCAGCTCACGATAAGAGAAAAAATGAGAAGATAAAATTTAACGGTCAACGCCATAAATATTTACTATTAAAAATCAGTATGAAACGTTATTCAGCGGCGACTTAAATAATCTCATTTATGATTACGCAACCGCATAACCGCTGCGTTTGTGCCTTGCAAAAAACAAAAAAAATGGCCCGAAGGCCATTTTCATTTTTGCTGTTCTTCCGCGCCGGAGCGATCAGGAAGCGGATGCCAGACGCGCCTCGTAGGCCACTGCCTGTTTGGCATCGAACTGGTTTTCCCACTTGGCGATCACCAGCACTGCCAGCGCGTTGCCGACCACGTTTAGCGCGGTACGCGCCATGTCCATGATACGGTCAACGCCGGCGATAAACGCCAGGCCTTCCAGCGGAATGCCTACGCTGCCCAGCGTAGCCAGCAGCACCACAAAGGAAACGCCAGGCACGCCCGCGATCCCCTTTGAGGTCACCATCAGCGTCAGCACCAGCACGATCTCCTGACCGATAGAGAGGTCAATGCCGTACAGCTGCGCGATAAAGATCGCCGCGATGCTCTGATAGAGCGTGGAGCCGTCCAGATTAAACGAATAGCCGGTCGGCACCACAAAGCTGGTGATGGACTTGGGCGCGCCGTAAGCCTCCATTTTCTCCATGATCTTCGGCAGCACCGTTTCGGAGCTGGAGGTGGAGTAAGAGAGGATCAGCTCATCCTTCAGGATGCGCATCAGCGTGGTAATGCGCAGCTTACAGATGCGCGCGACCGTTCCCAGCACCACAAAGGCAAAGAACAGAATGGCGACGTACACCAGGATCACCAGCTTAGCCAGCGGCCACAGCGAGGCGAAACCAAAGTTGGCGATAGTCACCGAGATCAGGGCAAACACGCCAATCGGCGCGTAACGCATAATCATATTGGTGACTTTAAACATGGTTTCCGAGGTGGAACGAAACACCTTCACCAACGGCTCGCGATGTTCCGCAGGCAGCGATGACAGCCCCAGACCAAACAGCACCGAGAAGAAGATGATCGGCAGCATCTCGCCTTTCGCGATCGCCGCGAAAATATTCTGCGGGATCAGCGACAGGATAGTGGTCACCAGGCTGTGCGGGCCGCCCTGAACCTGCGCCGTCGTGGCTTCATACTTAGAGATGTCCACCGTTGCCAGCGTCGACATATCAATGCCGTAGCCAGGTTGAAACACATTCGCCAGGGTAATCCCTACCACAATGGCAATGGTGGTTATCACTTCAAAATAGAGGATGGTTTTGACGCCGATCCGCCCCAGTTTTTTCGCATCGCCCACGCCGGCGATACCGACGATCAGCGTGGAAATCACGATGGGAACCACAATCATCTTGATCAGATGGATAAAGATATCCCCGGCAGGACTAAGAATGTTAGCGATTAACCATTCACGATCCTCCGGTTGATTATGCAGTATCGCGCCAACGACGATCCCCAGTACCAACGCCGTCAATATTTGCCAGGCAAGGCTGAATTTTGCAGCTTTCATAATAGTTTTTTCCTTAACAAAACCCGCTCTCCGCGTCTTTAATGCGGAGCGATCACTCTCAAGGGAAGCAGGCCGATGTCGGCGAATGCGCGGATAATGGATGGTTGATACCTGATTTGCAGGCGCGTAATCAGTACCATTTTCACGGGTATAAATGCAACCCTAAGTGATATACGGCTAAACTATCATCGCCGAACAGGATAAAGCTCTGGAATCGACGTGTACGACTAACTCTTTGTTATAATTAGCAATATATCTCCATACTTGCGCATAGCTATGCAGTTGCTCGCCAGACGCCAGGCGAACAGCCAGGTTTAGTTGTGCGCCTTTTGTACAGCCCGTTTGCGTTATGCGGCGAATGAGTGGGCGACGGTTGCAGAAAGTTCCACCGTATTATGGCAACTTTTTGACCATTTTCATCACCTGACGTTATGGCGTGATCCATGGCGCAAAAAGCAAACAAAGCCCGGCGGCTCGCTCCATCCAACCTTTGATTGACATATTATTAACATCTTCAAGGAGAGTAGCCATGAGCCAACAACACCGACATCCCGTTCCCGCGAATATCGCGGAAAATACGCTGATCACTGCCCAGCAGTATCAGTCGATGTACCAGCAGTCCGTACAGGATCCCGAGGCGTTCTGGGGCGAACAGGGTAAAATCCTCGACTGGATAAAACCGTACACCCGCGTGAAGAACACCTCATTTGCGCCGGGTAATATTAATATCCGCTGGTTTGAAGACGGCACGCTCAATCTGGCGGCCAACTGTCTGGATCGCCACCTGCACAGCCGGGGCGACCATCCGGCGATTATCTGGGAAGGCGACGACGCCAGCGAAAGCAAGACGCTGACCTTTCGCGAGCTGCATCGCGAAGTCTGCCGCTTCGCCAACTCGCTGAAAGAGCTGGGCATAGGTAAAGGCGACGTGGTGGCGATCTATATGCCAATGGTGCCGGAAGCCGCCGTCGCCATGCTGGCCTGCGCGCGTATCGGCGCGGTGCACTCGGTGATTTTTGGCGGTTTCTCGCCGGAAGCCGTTGCCGGACGCATCGTCGACTCCGCCGCGAAGCTGGTGGTGACCGCCGATGAGGGCATTCGCGCCGGGCGCGCCATCCCGCTGAAGAAGAACGTCGATGAGGCGCTGGCTAATCCCAGCGTCACCACGGTAAGCAACGTGGTGGTTTTCCGCCGCACCGGCGCGGATATCGACTGGCACAGCCGCGATCTGTGGTGGCACGAGCTGGTGAACAAGGCCAGCGCGCACCACCAGCCGGAAGAGATGGGCGCGGAAGATCCGCTGTTTATCCTTTACACCTCCGGTTCCACCGGCAAGCCGAAGGGTGTGCTGCATACTACCGGCGGCTATCTGGTTTACGCGGCGACCACCTTCAAATACGTTTTTGATTATCATGCCGACGATATCTACTGGTGCACCGCCGACGTCGGCTGGATCACCGGCCACAGCTATCTGCTTTACGGCCCGTTGGCGCTGGGCGCGACCACGCTGATGTTTGAAGGCGTGCCGAACTGGCCGAAGCCGAGCCGGATGGCGGAAGTGGTGGATAAACATAAAGTCACGCTGCTGTATACCGCGCCTACGGCAATTCGCGCGCTGATGGCGGAGGGCGACAAGGCCATTAGCGGCACCGATCGCTCCACGCTGCGTATTCTGGGTTCCGTCGGCGAACCGATTAACCCGGAAGCCTGGGAGTGGTATTACCAGAAAATTGGCAATAGCCGCTGCCCGATTGTCGATACCTGGTGGCAGACGGAAACGGGCGGCTTTATGATCGCGCCGCTGCCTGGCGCGACGGAGCTGAAGGCCGGTTCGGCCACCAAACCCTTTTTCGGCGTGCAGCCCGCGCTGGTCGATAACGAAGGCAACGCGCTGGAAGGTGCCTGCGAGGGCAACCTGGTGATCGTTGACGCCTGGCCAGGCCTGGCACGCACGCTGTTCGGCGATCACGAGCGCTTTGAACAGACCTACTTCTCTACCTTTAAAAACATGTACTTCAGCGGCGACGGCGCGCGACGCGACGAGGACGGCTATTACTGGATCACCGGCCGCGTGGACGACGTCCTGAACGTTTCCGGCCATCGGCTGGGCACGGCGGAGATAGAATCTGCACTGGTGTCCCATCCTAAAATCGCCGAGGCGGCCGTGGTCGGCATTCCTCACGCCATTAAAGGCCAGGCCATCTACGCCTATATCACGCTGAACAGCGGCGAAGAGCCGACGCCCGAGCTTTACAGCGAGGTGCGCAGCTGGGTGCGTAAAGAGATCGGCCCTATCGCCACGCCGGACGTGCTGCACTGGACGGACTCCCTGCCGAAAACCCGCTCCGGGAAAATTATGCGCCGTATTTTGCGCAAAATTGCCGCTGGCGATACCACCAATTTAGGCGATACCTCGACGCTGGCCGATCCGGGCGTGGTGGAAAAACTGCTGGAGGAGAAACAGGGTATTGCCATGCCCTGAAAATAAGCAAAAGGCAGTATAGCTTTATCGGGCAGCGTAATGATTATCACGCTGCCCTTTATTTATCAGCTTCCCGATGATGAGGCATTACCGGCGCGGTCGCTCAGTCAAGCCGGATCTCATAACAGCTCTTGCAATTATCTCTGGAGACTCTGTGATGAACGATAGATATCAGCGGATTGAAAAAAGCGCGCGCTTTAAAGAGCTGGTCAGAAAACGCCAGGCCTTCGCCACGCTGCTCTCGGTAATAATGCTTATTCTCTACGTCGGCTTTATTTTATTAATCGCCTTTGCGCCAGGCTGGCTGGGTACGCCGCTTGACGCTAATACCAATGTTACCCGTGGTATTCCGATTGGCATTGGGCTGATCGTTATTTCTTTTCTTTTAACCGGTATTTATGTCTGGCGAGCCAATGGCGAATTCGACCGCTTAACCAAAGCGCTGCTGGATGAGGTGAAATGATGAAACTTTTCCTTTATTTCGCCCTGCTGCTGCCTGTTTCCTCCCGCGCCGCCGATGCGATTAGCGGCGCGGTTGAAAAACAGCCCACCAACGTTGAAGCGATCGTGATGTTCCTGATCTTCGTGGCCGCCACGCTGGGTATCACCTGGTGGGCCTCCAAACGCACCCGTTCGCGCAGCGATTATTATACCGCAGGCGGCAATATCACTGGTTTTCAGAACGGCCTGGCGATGGCGGGCGACTTTATGTCCGCCGCCTCATTCCTGGGGATCTCCGCGCTGGTTTATACCTCCGGCTACGACGGCCTGATCTATTCGCTGGGTTTTCTGGTCGGCTGGCCGATTATCCTGTTTCTGATCGCCGAACGGCTGCGCAACCTGGGACGCTATACCTTTGCCGACGTTGCCTCCTATCGTCTGAAACAGCTGCCTATTCGCACGCTTTCCGCCTGCGGCTCGCTGGTGGTGGTGGCGCTCTATCTGATTGCGCAGATGGTCGGCGCGGGTAAGCTTATCCAGCTGCTGTTTGGCCTGGACTATCACGTCGCCGTGGTGCTGGTGGGGATCCTGATGGTGCTGTACGTCCTGTTCGGCGGCATGCTGGCGACCACCTGGGTGCAGATTATCAAGGCGGTGCTGCTGCTGTTCGGCGCCAGCTTTATGGCAATCATGGTGATGAAAACCGTGGGCTTCAGCTTTAATAATCTCTTTACCCAAGCGATGGCGGTGCATCCTAAAGGCGTGGCGATCATGCGTCCCGGCGGGCTGGTGCACGACCCGATTTCCGCGCTGTCGCTCGGGCTGGGGCTGATGTTTGGTACGGCCGGCCTG
This sequence comes from Erwinia plantamica, assembly GCF_043420595.1. Lineage (NCBI taxonomy): Bacteria > Pseudomonadati > Pseudomonadota > Gammaproteobacteria > Enterobacterales > Erwiniaceae > Erwinia > Erwinia plantamica. The sequence goes on along the minus strand of NZ_JBGCUC010000008.1, from coordinate 87,458 downwards.
CCGCATATCCTGATGCGCTTCTTTACCGTCAGCGATGCCCGCGAGGCGCGTAAAAGCGTGTTCTACGCCACCGGTTTTATGGGCTACTTCTACTTCCTGACCTTTATTATCGGCTTCGGCGCTATTCTGCTGGTCGGCGCTAATCCGGCATTTAAGGATGCCACCGGCTTGTTGATTGGCGGAAACAATATGGCGGCGGTGCATCTGGCCGATGCCGTTGGCGGCAGCCTGTTCCTGGGCTTTATTTCCGCAGTGGCCTTCGCCACGATTCTGGCGGTGGTTGCCGGGCTGACGCTGGCGGGCGCATCGGCGGTATCGCACGACCTTTACGCCAGCGTGGTGAAAAAGGGCCAGGCCACCGAGAAGCAGGAGCTGCGCGTCTCGAAAATCACCGTGCTGGTGCTGGGGGTGGTCGCTATCGCGCTGGGTATTTTGTTTGAGAAACAGAATATCGCCTTTATGGTCGGGCTGGCCTTCTCGATTGCGGCAAGCTGTAACTTCCCGATTATTCTGCTGTCGATGTACTGGTCGAAACTGACCACAAGAGGTGCGATGGCAGGCGGCTGGCTGGGGCTACTGACGGCGGTCGTGTTGATGATCCTGGGGCCAACGGTGTGGGTGCAGGTGCTGGGCCACGCGAAGCCGGTCTTCCCCTACGAGTATCCGGCGCTGTTTTCTATGCTGGTCGCCTTTATCGGCACCTGGCTGTTTTCCGTGACCGACCACTCGCAGGAAGGCCAGCAGGAGCGGCAACGTTTCCAGGCGCAGTTTGTGCGTTCGCAAACCGGCGTGGGCATTGAAAGCGGGAAAAGTCACTAAGTAGCGATCTGCAAGGCGGCTGGCCGCCTTGCAGCGCAGCAACGCGCGCCCTCAGTAGTAGTTCAGCACCACCACCACGCTATCCTCTATACGCTGTGCCACTTTCGGCGTTCCGGTTGTTTGCATATACAGCGCCTCGGTTACGCCGCTGGTAAAAACCTTCAGTCCCTCAAGTTTTTTACCGCTTTCATCCAGGATCTGCTGCTCGAGCACGTTCCCCGCCGATGCCTGCTGCGTAATCTCCACTGTAGTCGACGGCACCGTTTTGCATATTAACGTGAGGTCCCCTACCTTGTGGTTACGGTTAATGGGCTCGCCGACGATAACCGTCCCCAGATCGTTGGGGTAACTCACCAGCTCTGCATGGCAGTCATCGATCGGCGTGATCGGTATGCCGCCGCTGCAGCGTGCGTCTTTGCCCAGGCCATCCCATCCTGACCAGCAGGCGCTGTAATCGCCTTCCTGTACCGGTACGCTTACCGTTTGCGTTAAGCGGTATTGCGCGACTTTTATCCGACTTGCTGGTTCGTCGGTGGCGTTCTGGCATTGTTGTACGGTTGGCGCGCCGCCGGGCGCATCGCTCATTCCGATAAACGTGGCGGCCACTTCAGGATCGCGGACGGTAAGGCCATAGATATGGAACACAAGGTCACGATCGTTGCCTCTGCTGGAGCAGAGCCAGACATCGGTGCCGGCCTCCACCGTAATCATATTGTTTCTGACCGTCAGGCCGGTCGTGACGCCCGGCACGGAATTGTAGTACCACGCCAGCGCCGACGTTGAAAAACAGATCAGGCTCAGCGCGAACATAATCCTTTTCATTTTATCTCCTTGTTATGAGCCAGCCAGCACCCCGTACGGCGGCGGCGGGCTGCGTCGGTTCAGGGGTATTCGATGATGTAATTCAGGCTGGCGGTGAATTCTCCCGCCGTCGGCGGCGTCGCGCCGTCCGCCCGTAGATAGGCCTGCATCGGGATAACGATATCAGCAGCATTCAAAGACAGCGTCAGGCCCGGCGAGGCGGCATTGACCGCCAGCGGCGCGCCCCGCACATTTTCGATGCCGATAACGATGCCGGTAGCGGTACTGCCTGCATCCGGTTGCAGCATCCCGTTACTGTCCCCATTCCCGCGCAGGAAAACTTCAATTCGGCCTGGCGTTGTTGCATCAAACTCGCAGTTTTCCAGATGAACGGCAAACGGGTAACGCGGGCTTTCCTGCGAGTTCTGCAACATGTTCAGCGTGACGGCCGCCAGCGGGAGCGTAATGTATTCATCGCCGGGCCGTATCGTACAGGGGCTGAGATTTTCAACCAGCGTACCGCTGAATTTGGCCTTCACCGCTACCTCTACAGGCGCGGCATAGCCGAGCGCAACGCACAGCATCATCCCCAGGCCTGACCACAGGCAGCGTAATAATCCCCTTTTCATTCGTAGACCGCCTTAATTGTCGCCGTCGCCTCAAAGTACCCGGGTGTTAACGAGGCCGCCGCATTTTTCACCAGCACGGCCATCAGAACGGGGGGATCCGTGCCATCAATGGCAAACGAGGTGTTTACCGGCTGGAGTTTACCGTCGTTCATTATTTTAATGGCCAGGCCGGGCTGGACATACAGCATCCCCTGGCCAAAATCTGCGCCCGTGCCGTCGATTTGCAGCGTTACCGCATTTTTACCCTGCTGCTTGCAGCTAAAGTTATAAGCAATCTCGCTCTGGTAATTAGTGCCGTTGATTTTTGCAATATCTACCTGATCGCCAAAGGAAACCTCAACGTTTTTGCCTTCATTAAGCTGACAGGAGGCAGACTGCACCACGTTGGCCGTCATGGTGAAGGTAAATACCTCCGGCGCTGCCGTCACCCGGCCTGAAAATAGCGTTAATCCTGTTAGCGTGCAGAGCACCGCTTTTGCAAAGGTGGTTGTCCTGTCCATCTGTTTATTCCTGCCGCCGTTTATCACGACTTATCCAACATAAACCTGCCGCAGCCCGAGCAAAACGCGGTTAAGCAAAGAAGCGTTGCGCGGCTGCTCTGGCGAAGCGGCAAAACTTTATGCGCTTAGCCAGCGGGCCTGACCGCCGTGGCCTTACAATGATCCCCGCTACAGGTAAACTGCAACTGCGGACGGGCGCCGTAATCGTTGATATAGGTGAGTAGCGGGCGGCTCCCCAGCGCTTCAGCGCTGACCTCAAGCACGCCTTTACTTTTCGGCGCGATCATCAGCGGCTTGAAATCATTGATGGCGCTATTCCTGGCGGCGTTGCGGCCATCGATCAGCGTCACGAAATAGGGCGTGGGATTGTTTACCTGATAGCGATCGCCGGCGCGAGTCAGCGTCAGCTGCTCCTGAAAGGGCACCGCGTTTCTTTTGGGCACCAGCGCCTGCGGGCGATAAAATAATTTTACCTTTGTCTGCAAGGCAAGCTGGAGCGTATTGGGGCGTTCGGATCGCGGCGGGATCTCACGCAGATTAAAGTAGAACAAGGTTTCACGATCCTGCGGCAGCGCGCCCACGGAAGGCAACGTCTCTATTTTTACCTGGCTTTTGCTGCCCGGCTCAATGCGCTGTACCGGCGGCAGAGCAGTCAGCGGCTGCTGGATTTTTTTACCCTGGCTATCTTCTATCCAGCCCTGCGCCAGATAGGGTAATTGTTTATTATCGTTACTGACGCCCAGGCTGACAGACTTTTGGCCGCCCTCAAAAATCACGCGTGTACGATCGAGCGAAACAGCGCCATAGCTTTGTGCAGCCACCAGGACGGAGAGTAAAACGGCGATGCGTGATAAACCTGCTTTATATGATCTCATTTTTTCCCCTTACACCATGTCAACTATCAGCGGCAGCCCTGCGCGGTTTATAACAGGCGGCACGGCAATAAAAGACGCTGAGAAATATCACCGGACAAGCTCTCCGGCAGTTTAAATTCGCACTGCTCTTTGCCGCTCCAGCTTACCCGCATCGTTATGCCTGGCTGGATACCGCTCAGATAGATGCTGCCGTCGTCATTCACAATGCCCACTTCCTGACGCTGGCTGTTTTTTACCGTAGCGCCAAACGGCGGGGCTTCGCCGTTTTCCAGGCGCAGTACCGCCATGGTTTTGCTCCCGGTCACCACTTTAAAGCCACCGTAGCCAATCGCGCCTTCGGTTAAGGTGCGCTGGATAACCGAAGCGCTCGCTTCAGCATTGTCCGGCAACGCATTGATATCGATACTGATGCGGTTACGGTAATAGCTGCTGATATCCGCGATAACGGCTTTGCCAAAGTGGTTACTCAAGGTATCCGCGCCGTAGCTTTTTACCGGAATATCCTTTACCGCGGTGTCGATCAGCATTCTGGTGCCGCCCGGCCTGCTGGTACGATGCAGCGCCGCACCCTGTGCGGTAGCCGTTACGCCGCCCTGCGCCGAAAGGCTTAAAGCTGAATAGCTGTTGCCCTGATAGCTGGCATTAACGTTTATCCGCGCTCTGTCTCCCTGATAGGTGTAATAGCCGCTTGCCAGCGTCTCCTGACCGGCAACCCCGCCGCTGATTTGGTAGTTGTTACGCTCATCCATCGTATTGAAGTAGCTGGCCTGATGACTGTTATTACCCTGATTAAAAGATCCGTTGTAATTCAGCGTGCCGCTGTTGCCCCACGGTAGAGACAGCGACAGGTAAATACCGTCATCATTGCTGCCGTCATATTTATTACGCCAGGCGGTGGCTGACAGACTGACGTTACGCAAGCGCCCGGCGTCAAAATATTTCGTCGCCGTCAGGGTAAAACGGTCATTGTCCGGTTTATCCCACCAGGTCTGATGAGAGTAATTCAGATAAAAGCTTGCCCGCCAGTCGCGCAGCTGCTGGCTAAAGATGGCGGTATACATCTCTTTACCGTTGCCGTAGGCCCTGCCGTATTTATGCGCGTTAAGGTAATCCTGCATACTCATATAGCCCTGCTCTGAATAGCGGTAGCCTGCAAAGGTCATTTCACTGTCGGTTTCGTCGAACCTTTTTGAGTAGCTGACGCGCCACGAGGCCCCTTTCTGCGTATCCGGCAGCGGATCGGGCAAACGCCGGGCAAACGCCTGAGTAAAATCCAGAGAGAGCGCGCCGAAAGCCATCAGATCGCGCCCTGTGCCCAGCGCCAGCGTCTGGTATTCCTCACTGGCTATCGTCCCGCCGTACAGGGACCAGCCGTTACTGACGCCCCATGAGAACTCGCCGTTTACAAACCCCTCGCCTTCCATATGGTGCTGAGTGTTGGAAGGCCTGCCCGCCGCCAGCTTGTAGCGCACCATGCCCGGCCGCGTCAGATAGGGCACGCTGGCCGTATTGATGCTGAAAGTTTGTACTGAGCCATCCTGCTCTTCTACCCGCACATCCAGCTCGCCGCTGATCGTTTCGTTGAGATCCTGAATACGAAACGGCCCGGCGGCGACCCGGGTTTCCTTGATGACCCGCCCTTTCTGGCTGATCACCACTCTGGCGCTGGTTTTCGCTATCCCGCTGATTTCCGGAGAATAACCACGCAGATTAGGCGGCAGCATATTGTCATCAGACCGCAGGCTCAGCCCGGTATAGGTAAAACTGTCGAAGATATCTGAAAAGAGCGCATGTTCGCCCACGCCCAGCCTGGCGTGCCTGTGCGGTAAAGCGCGCCAGGCATAGAAACGCGTCCAGTCCCAGTTAAGGTTATTACTGGCCTGATTGTCATAGCGCCCCTGCCAGTCGGCACGCAGGCGCCAGGGACCAACGTTGGCCCCGGCCGTCCCGTTGCCCGTAAACGTGTTGTCCGTCTTCTTCTCGTGCTCATGTCGGGTCTGGGCACTGGCGTAATAATCGAACAACAAGCCGGGTATCCCCTCATCCCACTGCGCTGGCGGATCCCAGTTGGGCGCGCGGTATTCCAGATAAATTTGTGGGATAGTTAAATAGAGCGTATTGGTGCCTAAATCAGCGCGCTGGCTCATACCCGGCAAACTGTCGGTATTCAGACACTGGCCCTCATGCCACCACGTTAACTGCGGGCGTAGCTCAGGCTTCAGGCCAATAAAATTGACCAGAGCGGCAGTCAGACAGGGCTTACTTTCTTTTTCATTATCTTCTGTCGTAAACCAGTCTACTGACTGCTCGGGGAGCTCATTATCATTAATCTGAAGTTTCAGAGTGTAGTTACCGGGCATGATATATCCCGCCTGAGAAAAACGGCTGAGATCGATGTTCGCTCTGTCTTTCACATCTAAAAGATCGGTATTAAATTCTATTCCACGTGCCTCGACAGACCGCGCGAAACAGCAAAGAATCAGCAGGAAGATGGCATGCCACAGCCATAAAATATCTTTTTTTAATATAATATTCACTGACATCGGCATCCTTACGAGAAGTTAATCCCTGGGTAAGCCTTTCATAACCGATTTAATAATTTTTTGCCGGAGGAATTAAGCATGGAAATAATTCCGCCATTCTGCCGACAAACATGAACCTGTTTTGCCGTTGTTCCCCAGGCAGAAAACACTCCCGGCAGAAACGCCGGGAGAGGACAAGGTCCGTCAAATCGACTTATTGATATGCAAGTGTGAAATCAGCAATACTCTGGAATTCGCCAGGCGTTACGTCTTTACCATCACCTTGCACATAGGCAGAAAAACTCAGCGTATTATAGCCAGTCTGCAAAACCTGCTTAGCGCTCGGACTGCCGAGCTTGAGCACTGCGCCAGTACCATCAGTGATGGCGATACTCGCGCCCTTAACTGTCCCGGTCATGCCCAACAGACCGGTAGCGCTTTCCGGTCCGCTAAACGTAGCCGTTACCGCTGCGGCGGTCGCAACCGTACAGTTTTCCAGTTTAATCTGGAAAGGACGGGGATCGGAGGTTCCACCATCCTTCAGGGTAACAGTCGAGATTTGCCCAAGAGGCACGTCCTGATAAACAGAGTCAGGATTAATTGAGCAAGGAGACTCAATGACGGAGCCAGAAAAAGTCACTGAACCATGTCCCTGGTCGGCATAAGCTACAGAAGTCATGCCGAAAATGGCGATAGCTGACAGTAAGATTTTATTCAGTTGCATAAAGTACATTCCTTTGATTATAAACCTTTCCGTTTATCGGATGATAAATGTTTATTTATAACATCATTTTCTTTGCTGAAAAAAAGCCAACCTGTAAAAACAGATAAGTTAATAATGCATTAACGGCGCTTCAGTTTATTAATGGCCATTTACATTGTCAGGTAAATACAATCCTTAATAAATACCTGTTCAGGGCGGCAGGATTATTCTTACAGAAGACATTTCCAGATGAAAGGTCTTTTTTCTTAAAAAATGACAGAAAAAAATGAAAGTTTAGACAGGAAGGTGTTACTGGCGATAAATGCTAAAAAATCGTCAAACAGAGATGCTCTTTAGAATAAAAAACCAAATAAAACCCATTTTGCACGCCGTCACTCTATAAATGACAAATGTAAAAAAAGAAGAAACAAACGGGGCGGTTTAAATATATAGCATTTATCTTTGCCGGAGTATTAAAAATATCAGGCAAGCTCCTTAATATAAGCTGCTATATTTTAATATATATCACCTGTTTGAACATTAGCGGCAACAACTTTATAAACCTTGTTAAAAGTTCAGCATAATAAGCCTGTTCCCGGCCTGTATCAGGGCATCAGCCGTACCGGGAGCAGGCAGGTCCGGCCAGAAGCCGGACACATTCAGCGGCGGGCCACCCTTTACAGGTTGCCGCCTTTGGCATCAGAAATGCAGGGATGCACCTACGTATGCGCCGTCAGCAATGACGTTGTCTTTACGACCGTCTTTGCCGTTCATCGCCAGGTACTGATAGCCCACGCGCACGTCAACCAGGGAGATTGGCTTAAAGCTCACGCCAGCGGAAGCTTCCTGGTAGTCATCAATGTGGCTGGAGAAAGAATCCGGCGAGTAGTAATACTGGCCAAATACGTTGAACATATTGGTGACTGGAACGCTTGCGCCAATGCCGACCGCAACGGCATAGCCGTCTTTGCTATCGGTTGGGTTAGTGGAAATCGCTTTCACGCCAGGCGTGATAAAGATATCGCCCAGACCCACATTGTAACCCAGACCCAGGCTGCCCATGCTGCCGTCGTGATCGCTACGCAACCAGTTACCGGTCAGCGCCAGACCAGGCGAGTCAGCGCCCATGCCCGCGTGTACATTAGTATAATCACGACCTACGTCGACACCGCCTTCAATCGCCTGCGCTGATCCGGCCAGCGCCAGCAGCGCCAGAGCGCCTGCGGTAGTTGCCACTGCTTTCATTTTATTCTCCTGATGAATTTACTTACGCCGTTTCCCGACGGCAGCGGAGGATAGATCATCAACAGAGGAAATAAAATGAGAATGCGACGAATCTTAGGGCTTGTTTAGTAAATGTTGCTGTTAGGGGGCGAACATACAGGCTTTAAACCAGCGTCCACATCAGGCGGCCAATCAGCGGCGCGATAACCACTGTCACCACGCCTGACAGCATCATCACCAGGCTGGCGACCACGCCCTCTTCCTGACCAATTTCATAGGCGCGAGCGGTGCCTGCGCCGTGTGAGGCCGCGCCAAACCCGGCGCCTTTCGCCAATCCCTGCTTGACGGCAAGCCGAATAAAAAGCAGATCGCCGACGGCCATGCCGAATACGCCGGTGATCACCACAAACAGCGCCACCAGATCGGGCTGCCCGCCCAGCTGCTTCGCCGCCGCCAGCGCAAAGGGCGTAGTGACAGAGCGCACCGCCAGACTACGCTGGATTGCCTCCGGCAGCGTCAGCAGCCTTGCCAGCCATACCGAGCTGCAAACGGCGACCAGCGTGGCGGTCAGCACGCCCGCGCTAAGCGACAGCCAGTGGCGGCGGATAATCGCCATATTTTCATAAACGGGCACGGCGAAGGCCAGCGTAGCCGGGCCAAGCAGCCACAGCAGCCAGCGGTTTTCGTCGATATAGTTCTGCCAGGAGATATGGGTCAGCAGCAGCAGCGCCACCAGCACCATTGGCGTCATCACCAGCGGCATCAGCAGCAGCCTGTGCCAGCGGCGGTAGAGACGTTTATTGAGAAAATAGACCAGCAGCGTCGCCAGCAGACAGAGCAGGCTGATAAAAAAGTTATTCACCCTGACGCTCCTTTTTTCGTGCCGCCAGCCGCATTTCAAAACGATAGACGCGATCCACCACCAGCGCGGTAGCGGAAAGCACCAGCAGCGTACTGATCATAATCACCAACATAATCCGCCAGCCGTCCACGCGCAGCAGCTGCGAATAGTTAACCACCGCCACCACGGCAGGAATAAAAAACAGCAGCATTTCCGCCAGCAGCCAGCGCGATCCGGCTTTCACCCAGTTCAGCGGCAGCACCCGCAGCATAATCAACGCCAGCAGCAGCAACATGCCCACGATATTGGCGGGCAACGGCAGCCGCAACCAGTCAACCAGCCGCTGCGCGGCCAGAAAAAAAGCGATATACAGCACCACCTGTAACGGAACCTGAATACGTTGCTGCCACGTGCTTTGCGGGCGTATCGCCAGCTTCATGATGGGTCTCTCTCTGAATAATGCGTAAAGAGAGTATAAAGCCGTACCAAAGGGTGAAAAAAATGACTTAATATTATCTGAACTATGCCTTACAGGAATGTTTATGGACGTCAGAGCCCTGCGTTATTTTGTGGAAGTGGTGCGCCAGCAAAGCTTTACTCGCGCGGCGGAGCAGCTGTACGTCACGCAACCCACCATCAGTAAAATGCTGCGCCAGCTGGAGGATGAACTGGGCTGTACGCTGCTGATCCGTGAAGGACGCAAGCTGCATCTGACCGATACCGGACAGGCCGTTTATCAGCGCGGACTGACTATCCTTCAGGAATTTAAGCAGCTGGAAGCGGAAATCAGCGATATCAACGACCTGAAAACGGGCGAGCTGCGGTTAGGCATTCCGCCAATGGTGGGGATGCAGATTGCCGGTTCGATCTCCGCTTTCCGCCAGCGTTATCCCGGCGTCGAGCTGAAAATTTCCGAATTCGGCGGCCTGACCGTGCAGCAGGCAGTGCTTTCCGGCACGCTGGATATTGCGATGACCGCGCTGCCGGTAGCGGAAGATCTGCCGCTGAACGCGCTGCCGCTGATGAGCCACCCGCTCTGCGTGCTGGTGCCGAAAACCCGCGAATGGCTGCGCCGTACCCATATTCCGCTGGCCGAGCTGGCCGGGCATCCTATCCTGATTTATAACGAAGAGTTTTCGCTGAACCGCCAGCTGATGCGTGCCTTCCAGGCCAGCGGCTTTACGCCGCAGATCGCGGTACGCAGCGGCCAGTGGGATTTTCTCGCGGCGATGGTACAGGCCGGTATGGGCGTGGCAATCCTGCCGGAGCCGATCTGCCAGCGGCTGGATAAAAGCCATCTGCTGTGGCTGCCGCTGGAGTCGGAGCTGGTCTGGCAGCTGGGCCTGATCTGGCGGGAAGGCAGCTACCTCTCAAAGAGCGCGCAGGCCTGGATTGCCTGCTGTCGCCAGTTCTGGCCGGGTCAGACGCCAACGCTGTCGGTATAAAAGCCATAACAGCGCCAGAAGCGCACAGCAATAAACTCCGCCAACATTGTCGCCTGGCCTCGGCTTCTGGCGGGCAAACAGGCGATCGTTCTTTCTTTGCTGCCCGCTAAAGATGAACAAAATTTAAGCTGCTATGTTATTGTCTGGAGCAATGACGCTCGCTAACACGCAAAAGGATTATTGCATGACGCAGTCAATGCAGGCATTGCACCTGCCCTTTACTCTTTTTCAGACGCAAAATCGCATGGACGACGATAGTGCCGACGATATGAAGTGCGGCGATTTGAGCGAATTTCAGATCAGGAAAAACTTTCGCTTAGAGAAGATTTCCGGTCAGTACGATCCCTGGCGGGCAGAGAGAACGGATTTTCCCATCAGCAATTACGCCGTGATACGTCATAAGATGCGCCATCATGAAGTGGCAGCCAAACTATTCAACGAATTCCGCCGCGAGTCGCGGCCCTTCTCTTTTTTCGGCCATCGCGGGCTGTTTATGGCACTAATCGACCATTTTCAATATGGCGATGGGAAACCCTTTTCCAGCAGTGAATTAAATGGGGCTTATAAGAGGTTGATAGAAAGCGCGCATTCAGATAACGCAAACTCGTCAAAGGTTATCGATAAATTCATACGGGAAAATATAGACTGGGATAATGGTTTTTTTGCCGAAAATAAAAAACAGGCTTTAAGAAAAGTTATCGGAGAGAGTTTTCTTCCGACATTTAATAGATTACAAGACAAGATGAATGGTCTGGGTATGTCAGTGCACGGTATATACGCGACAAAAATCACGCTAAAGTCTCTGGAAGTTAACGGAGATAAATACAAAGCCACCCTGCATTACAAAGGCCAGGATCACTTTGGCCTTGATGACCGCGATATCATGGATCCTCGTTTTCATCATTTGAATATTTTCCGAATCTGGTTTGTGCTACAGCGCTGGAGAAGGTACGCGTACAAGCCCTTCTTTACCAATATGGCAGCGACCATCACGCTGACGGGAAGCAAAAAGTGAAAAAGATAAATAGATTTTTCCCGGCTCTGGTCGTAGTCAGCTGGCTGTACGTCATCGTTATGATGCTACGGCCTGTAGAGGTTATAGCTGTTCACCAGAATCATTCCGTCACAGATATTTTGGTGAAAAACTTTCCTCTGACCAACAAAGGAAAGATTGAATGGTGGAAAGAAAACGCCCGGAAAGTGGATAAACAACACCCTTTTCTTTTAAATAGAAAAGGCGAGACTTTTTGGGTAACTATCTGGGACTTTAAAGACGGTTATCAGCAAGAAAAACCCGATGACACTACTTTTTTCCCCAGTCATAGTACCGACCATCTGCTCTGTTTTGAGGATATAAAAGCGGAGGAAAGATGTATTAAAAAAGAAAACTGGTTGATGCAGGTTACCAGAGCGACAACGGGAACCATGAGCTACACCATGGAAGACGCCTCTTATTACCAAAAACCAGGCGGCCCGCTGATCCTGGAAGAACGCTGATACTACTGCTGCTAACAGCAGTAAAAAAGACCGCGAGCCGGGCGGCTCGCGGTCTTCCCGCTACTCTTCTTTCTCGATCAGCAGCGTTTCCAGCAGGTCGAGATCGTGCAGCATCTTCTGCATGGTTTCGTTGCTGATTTTCTGCGTGGCGCGCAGGTGATACAGCTCGCCGCGCTCGGCGCGCAGCGCGGTCAGACGGAAGCGGCGCTCCAGATTTTCCGCATACAGCGCCCGCTCCAGATCGTCCTTACCGTCCACGCGACGACGCATATTGCCAATCACTCGCGACGCGATTTCTTTGACCAGGTCAGCGTCGATATTCTCTTCGGTATCGGCCGCCAGCCGCTCTTCCATCTTGTGCAGGCTGTCGATAGCCGTTTCCGCCATCGCCGCGCGCGCCATCTGGATCTCATGGCGGTGCGCCGTCTTATCCCTGCCTGCCACGCCGCGCAGCAGCAGCGGCAGCAACACTACGCCGACCAGCAGCGAAAACAGGATCACGCCCATTGCCAGGAAAACCAGCTCGTAGCGCGCCGGGAAAGCGTCACCATTGGTCAGAAACAGCGGAATGGACAGCACGCCGGCCAGGGTGATAGCCCCGCGTACGCCGGCAAAAGAGGCAATCAGCAGCTCACGCAGGCTGTAGCTGCTGAACTCCATTGGACGCTTTTTCAGCAGGCGCTGGCTAATCAGGCGCATCGTCCATAGCCAGGCGAAGCGGACGATCATCAGCGCGGCGTAAATCAGCACTACCGACAGCACCAGCATCCACAGATCGACGTTAGGATCGGCCTCTGCCTGAGTCACGGACAGCTGTAAAATGTCCGGCAGCTGTAAGCCCAGCATCAGGAACACCATGCCGTTAAAGACAAACTCCAGCATCTGCCAGACGCTGTTGGCACGCAGACGCATCGCCAGCGGCGCCTGACGGATAATGCCCGAACGGGTAATGGTCATGCCCGCCGCAACGGCGGCCAGGATCCCCGATACGCCGATATGTTCGGCAATCAGGTAAGAAGCAAAAGGCAGCAGCAGCAGCAGCACCGTCTGCGTAGCCGGATCGTCACCGCTCCAGCGGCTGAACAGACGCAGCGACTTGCCGTACAGCCAGCAGATAACAATACCGGCCACCAGACCGCCGACGGCAACCTTTACGAACTCCAGCGACGCGCCAGAAACCGTGAACACCATGGTGCCCATCGCGACCGCAACGGCAAACTTCAGCGACACCAGGCCCGAAGCGTCGTTCATCAGCGCCTCGCCCTGCAGTATCGACATAATTTTTTTCGGGATGCGCCCTTCTCCGACAATCCCGGAGAGCGCCACGGCATCGGTTGGCGACAGCACGGCCGCCAGCGCGAAGGCGGGCAGCAGCGGAATACCCGGCACCAGCCAGTAGATCAGATAGCCAATGCCGACCACGGTGATCAAAACCAGCACCAGCGCCAGGCCGATAATCTCGCGTCCGTGATGCAAAAACTCGCTGGTTGGCGTCTTCCAGCCGTCAGCAAACAGCAGCGGCGGAATAAACAGGACCAGGAACAGCTCGGGATCGAAGTCGACGTGCAGGCCGAAAGTCGGCCACGCCAGCAGCGCGCCCATCACAATTTGCACCAGCGGCAGGGGGATTTGAAAAGGAATAATGCGTGCGGCTACGCCAGAGAGCGAGACCACCAGCGTGAGGATGAGAATAGTAAAAAAGATTTCCATGTTGTCCTTTCATAGCTTCCAGATAGCGACAAAAATATCAGGCTCGGAACAAATAATGCCCTGTGTAATAGTAAAGCAAAAATGGGATGGCTTGAAAAAGCTGATGTGTGCTATTGCGTGGAAAAAAGCAAAAATTCGGAACGGAGGCCGGAAAAACCGGCCTCGTAAAAGGGGATCAGATAGCCCAGCCGCCGGCGTAAAAAGCGACCAGCGCGATAGCGATAACCACGGTGCCGACGTTGAGCTTGCGCCACTCGCCCGCAAAGATGCGGCCAATGACCAGCGAGCCGAAGCCCAGCATAATACCGGTAACGATATTGCAGGTCAGCACGATGAACACGGCGGCCAGCAGGCCGGACATGGCGTCAACAAAATCGCTGAAGTCGATTTTAGAAACGTTGCTCAGCATCAGCAGGCCGACATACATCAGCGCGGGCGCGGTAGCATAGCCCGGCACTAAATAAGCCAGCGGCGACAGGAACAGGATCAGCAGAAACAGCACGCCTACCACGATAGCGGTCAGGCCCGTTTTACCGCCCGCCGCCGTGCCCGCTGCGGATTCGATATACACCGCCGCAGGCGAAGCGCCGATAAGGCCGGAAAAGATGCTGCTGACCGAGTCGGTGGTCAGCGCTTTGCCGCCGTTCAGGATCTGATGATCTTTATCCAGCAGGTTCGCCTGGCCTGCTACCGCGCGGATGGTGCCGGTGGCGTCAAACACGGCGGTCATCACCAGCGCCAGCACGCTTGGCAATACCGCAGGCTTCAGCGCGCCCAGAATATCCAGGCTGAACACCAGCGAGTGGCCCTGCGCATCCGACAGTGAAGGCATGGCAAACAGCCCCTGATATTTTACGGCCGGATCGAAAATCAGTCCGAGCACGGAAATGGCGATAATAGTCAGCAGGATCCCGCCCGGCACGCGCAGCTTTTCCAGACCGAAGATTGCCGCAAGGCCTGCCAGCGTCATCAACACGGGGAAGGAAGCGAAATCGCCCAGCGCGACCGGCAGTGCGCCAGGTACAGGGTTTTTTACGACCAGGCCCACGCCGTTAGCGGCAATCAGCAGCAGAAACAGGCCGATGCCGACGCCGGTGCCGTGCGCCACGCCCATTGGCAGGTTGCGTAAAATCCAGGCACGGATGCCGGTTGCAGAGATCAGCGTAAACAGCACTCCCATCAGGAATACGGCTCCCAGCGCTACGGGCACGCTGATATGCTGGCCCAGCACCAGGCTGAAAGCCGTGAAGGCAGTCAGCGAGATCGCGCAGCCGATTGCCATCGGCAGGTTCGCCCACAGCCCCATAATGACCGAGCCGAAGCCCGCCACCAGGCAGGTAGAGACAAAAACGGCAGCGGGAGGAAAGCCCGCCTTGCCGAGCATGGACGGCACAACAATCACCGAATAGACCATGGCGAGGAAGGTGGTAAGTCCGGCTAAAATCTCCTGGCGGACGGTACTGCCGCGTGCAGAGATTTTAAACCAGGCGTCTAACGTTCCGCCGGTCTGATGATGAGTCGACATAATGGAAATCCCCTGAACTTTCTTATGAATTATCGATGCCTGATGGCGGGTTGGTACCACGTTTACATCCCTGATAGCGCTATTGCAGATCGCCAAAACTTCGTAAAGAAGCCGCGATCGGAAAAAAGCAAACGTTTAACCCGACAGGCATAATGCCCTTTTTATAAAGGCAAACGATTATCCTGCCTTTAAGGCCGCCTTTTCAACTGCTGATGCCGGGAAGGCGGCAGATTTTCGTCTCTTTTACGTCCGCGCCTGCCTGAGCAGACTTTAGCTGGCTCGCCGACAAGCGCGGTCATAGCACTTTCTTATGGTCGCGGGCGCGATGAAACGTCAGGGGCCGCCGCGCGATGATTCATTCAAGAGTGAGCGCACCGCCTTTTTGCAGCGCCCGCTGCCAGGCCGCACGGCTTTGGACTTTCTTCAGCCAGCCCTGAATGGCAGGGGAGTCGCCTGCGCCGCCGCGCGCGCTGAGCGCCTGAAGCGGAAAGCTCATCTGCACGTCGGCAATGCTGAAGCGCGACCCCGCAAACCATTCGTTGCCCGCAAGGTGTTGCTCGATAAATTCGCGATGGGTGGCGAGCTGCTTATCCAGGAACGCCTTCTGCACACCCTTGCCAAAGGCGCGGCCCACCGGCCGCAGCAGCCACGGCACCGGCGCCTCGCCCATTCGGCTGAAAATCAGCTTCATCACCAACAGCGGCATCAGTGAACCTTCCGCATAGTGCAGCCAGTAACGAGACTCGATACGCTCATCTTCCGTGGTGAGTTTCAGACGATTTTCTGCGTCATAGTGCTCCGCCAGGTATTCCAGGATTGCGCCGGACTCTGCAATCACCCGATTTCCATCGGTGATCACCGGCGATTTGCCGAGAGGATGCACTTTTTTCAGCGAATCGGGCGCCAGCATCGTTTTTTCGCGCTGGTACAGTTTGATTTGATAAGGCGTTTCCAGCTCTTCCAACAGCCAGAGAATACGCTGCGAACGGGAGTTGTTCAGGTGGTGAACGGTGATCATGACCTTTCCTTGTGCGTAAACGAAGTGCTATCAGTATAGACGGCCTTATTTACGTTCAGGCTCCAGCAGGATTGCGCCCGTGCCGCGCTCGCTCAGGCGGTCATCCGGGTTGCGCAGCGGACAGTCCTCCATCGATAAACAGCCGCAGCCGATACAGCCATCCAGATCGTCGCGCAGTCGGATCAGCGTATCAATGCGGCTGTCCAGCTCCTCGCGCCATTTACGGGTCAGCAGCGCCCACTCTTTAGGCGACAGCCGCTTGCCCGGCGGAAACTGCACCAGGTGCTCGCCGATGGTCGCCAGCGGGATGCCGATCCGCTGGGCGATTTTAATGACCGCCACCCGGCGCAGGACATCGCGATGATAGCGGCGCTGGTTGCCGCCGTTGCGAAAGCTGACGATCAGGCCTTTGCTTTCATAAAAATGCAGCGTCGAGACGGCGACGCCGCAGCGTGCGGCCACGTCGCCGGGCGTCAGTTCGCGCTTGTTCAGTACGGGATTTTTTTTCATTTTGCGCTTTACCTCAAGTTAACTTGAGGAATTATACTCCAGCCCTTAAGAAGGCGAACCCCTCTTTTTCGCCATAGCGATCGGCCGCCAGCCCCAGGGAGAAGACCAGTATGCATGATGAGATTATTCACGCGCTTACCGACTGGATTGACAGCAATCTGGACAAAACGCTTTCTATCGATGACGTTGCGGCGCGATCCGGCTATTCGAAATGGCACCTGCAGCGCATGTTCCGCGCCGTGACCAAACAGACGCTGGGCAACTATATTCGTGAGCGTCGCCTGACGCTGGCCGCGAAAGAGCTGCGCCAGACGCAGCGTCCGGTGTTTGATATCGCCATGCAGTATGGCTATGACTCGCAGCAGACTTTCTCGCGCGTTTTTCGCCGCCAGTTTTCCCAGACGCCGACGGCCTGGCGCAACACCATGCGCCGTCAGCAAAAGCGTCCGCTCTATTTTGACTGCTCTGAATTCCCGTCAGCGGTCAGCACCAACGGCTAAACGCTTTCGCACTCCAGCGCCGCCGACGCCTGCCGCCTGCTCCAGAGCGCGGGCGAAAAATACCAGCCGCCGCCCAGCGCTTTGATGTGGTACATCGCCGCATCGGCCTGGGCGATGGTCGCCTCGCCGGTATGATGATTTTTCGCCAGCGCGATGCCGATACTCAGCGACTGGGTAAGGATCGTGCCGTCGTCCAGCCTTATGGGTTCACGCATCGCCTCAATGACGCTTTGCGCAACGCAGCCTGCCTGCTCGCCGCTGTCAATCGCTAACAGCAGTACCGCAAACTCATCCCCGCCTAGCCGCGCCACCAAATCGCCTTTGCGCAAGCGTGCGCGCAGGCGCTGTGCGGTAATGGTCAGAACCCTGTCGCCAGCAGCATGGCCGTAGCGATCGTTTACCTCTTTAAAACGGTCGCCGTCGATAAACAGCACCGCCACCCGCGCGGCGGTCAAAGGATTGTCCAGCTGTTTGTGCAGCTCCTGCTCAAAAGCCGTGCGGTTTGGCAGGCCGGTTAACGCATCGTGCCGCACCTGATGGGCCAGCGTGGCATTCTCGCTTTGCAGATGGCGCTGCCAGTCGGCCAGCTCGTCCAGCAGGCTGTTAAAGTCGCCGCTCAGCTTGTTTAATTCGGCAATAGAAGAAGAAGGCACGCGCAATGAAAAGGCTCGTCGCCTGCGTACTTCATGCGCCACGCAGGCGATGTTTGACAGCGCGCTGACGATGCCTGAATGCATTCGGCGCGACAGATAAAAGGCCAGCAGCGCGGAGAGCAACATGCTGCATCCCAACCATGTCAGCGCCTGATAAAGATAATGCATTACCCGACATCCATCGCCGGTCAGCCAGATGGTGCCAATTTCTTTACCGCCGCGCAGGACGGGGATCTGCACCGGTTTGGGAAATAACCAGCGCGATACCAGCTCGCTGAAGGCGCTCTTGTCGCGATTATCGTTTGCAGCCCAGCTTGCCAGCAAACGGCGATCCGCATCGAGGATCCGAGCCTGACCAAACTGTGTTTTCGCGCCGATAGCCTGGAGGATAGCGCGCGCCGCTGCGCCGTCACCTGTCGCTACCGCCTGCCCGGCGCTGTAGCTGATGGTCGTCGCCAGCAGCTCGGAATTGTTTTCGGCGTAGTTACGCAAAGCCAGCACCGAAAGCAGCGAGAGCGAAATGCCGCTGAACGTTAGCGAGACAAGAATAATAGTTAAATGAATACGCCGTAGCGACTTGCGTAGCGTAGGCAGCGGCTTAGCTGCCGGTTGCGCGGTAATGTTTCCCGCGGGACGGTCATGATCCATGATTCCTCCCACGCCAACCGAACGGATCTCCGCTCATGCAGCGCTTCTGCATTGGGGGCTTGCGTTGGCGACCGCCCGTAGCAGTAACGCTGCCGGGACCAGGCTGCTGCCCCGATCTGAGGTAAAGAGCAAGCTGCACGCGAGGGGAATGTTGTTTGCGGGCAAAAAATGGCTTTTCGACCCTGAACAGCCACAGGCAAACAGGCAGGCTCCGGTTATCTGACGTAAAATTCCTGCTATTGCCATCCTGTGCGCGTTTACCGCTGATAGCTTATGCAGGAAATAAAATGGCAAAAATTAGTTTTCAAAAATCCTACAACTCCTCTTCATCCCATACAACTTTTAACAGGTCAGATTCATCCCAAAGGAGCCGACTATTGCCAGATAATTTGGCATAATTCAGCGAACAGATAAAAATAACGGCGCGGAGAAATAAGTTAAAAGCGCTAAGGCAATTTCGGAACGGTGGGCGAAATGATGTAAATTACTCTCATTCCTTGTCTCAAAAATAACCTGAGTTTGAACGTAATTTAAAAAGATATTAACTTTTTCAGGCGCTATTTAACGCCCGCCGCGCAATATCACCGCTAACTTACGGGAAATAAATGTGATTATTGTGCGCGATCAAAAAACGCCCATAAGCGGTCTTAAAAGTGTTCAAAACTCGCCTGACGCAATGCTATAATGTGACCGTCATCACACTTACTCCCTGTATCCGCCCCGATGAAAAGCAATCCTGGCCTTTTCGTCCGGACAGATGACGCTTTTTCTATTGCCAGGCCTGATTGACGCGGAGTTTCAGAGATATGGGTACCTTAACCGCTAGCCTGGTGCTGATGAGATGGGAACTGGTTAGTGCAGTCATGATGTTTCTCGCCAGCACCTTTAACGTAAAATGTCGTCAGTCCAGCCGCAACGGCATGGCCTTCATTTTTACCGGCGTTGGCATAGGCATGTCGTGTTGGTTCGTCACCGGCCTGTTAGGTATCACGCTGAGCATGGATAACCTGCTTAACTTCTGGCATATCACCAAAGACGTGTTTGTCGATGTCATGAGCCATACGCCAGCCGATTATCCTCTGCCATAAAAGCGTAAAGCCGCATGAAGATCATGCGGCTTTCGTCTTTATACTTTCTTCAGCGTCCCGGCCATCGCCGCCGCTTCGCCGCCAATCGCCTTCAGCGTTTTTGGCTTACGTTCCTGTAGCCACATGTCGCCCATCATCTTATCCAGCCCCTGATCCAGACCGGTTACCATGCCTGCGCCCGGCGTGAAGGTCAGCTCGCCGAAGTAGATTTGCCCTTCGCTGATATACCAGTCAACGCGCACGTAATCGAAGTCGCTGGCCAGCTTTTTGCTCAGCGCCAGCGCTTTTTCCAGCGTTTCCAGGTCGCCGCTGATATCCAGCCCCGTATCACGGATCTTATAGAAGCAAGATTTCAACGTGTTAACGTAGAAGTTCATCGACAGCGGCGCATTGCCGCAGCGATTATAGATAATCTGCAAAACGTACTCGAAAGTACCGTCTTTCTTGTTAAACATGTGAAACTTGTAGTCAACGGCGGCAAATTTACCGTCGCCGACGTATTGCTCAACCAGAATGCGCGGCTTGATATAGCGATAGTGAATCTCACGCGCTTCGTGCGAGAAATCCCGGCTCAGCCACTCTTCGCAGCGCTTGATCAGCAGCTGTTTCTGCAAACAGTCCGGCTCTTCCAGCAAAATCTCCACCATGCCTGACCCGTGATTGGGCTTCACCACGGTGTTCTTCAGCGAGCTAAGCCCCAGCAGCGTGACAGGATCGGCTGTTTCATGCAGCAGTGGGATTAAATATTCATCCCCAATGGTCTGAGAAATATAGTCACGAACCAACAGCTTATCGGACAGCATGCCATAACGCAGGTAGTCGCCGGTGACGAATTTGCGGTACAGAACTTTCTCATTAAACAGTTTCGGCTGGTGTATGTTGGGTAATTTTTTAAATTTATGCAGATAATAAATTCTGTCCTGGTAGGACCAGGGCATTTTTTTGAAAAGGAACAGGAAACCTTTTCTTATTTCTGCTTTGAGTTTTAGCATTTTCGACCTCATTTGCAGGCTTTATAATTGTTTGAGGAAAAATTTCTTCAAAATAGCGTTTTCTCGCCATCCGAAATCGCGACACCCGCGTCTCATTTTTCCCGGCAGACATAAAAAATCCGTCAGCTGCTTTACCCGTTTATGCAGTTTTCCTGCGCACGGTCTCTGCTTCCTGCAAGGCAACACCAGATTCATGCCTCTGGCGTCAGAAGAGAGAAAACTGACTGACGAAAAGCCCGTTAAGGACGCGCTGAGCAGATTCCTGCTTGCGGTAGTGCCCTTCGCGGGACGACAACTCCATTTTTACTGAACAGAGCGGCCTGCGGCCGTCCTGGGTTTTATTACTGTTTCTTCTGCGCCGTCGACGGCGCGCTTTCCTGCCGCTCCGCCTGGGTGGCTGATTGACCATCCTGCAGCCACATCTTGCCCATCATTTCGTCCAGCCCGTGCTTCAGCACCGGCATCAGGCCTGCGCCTGGTGTAAAGGTCAGCTCGCCAAAGTAGACGTCGCCCTGGCTGATATACCAGTCAACCCGTACGTAATCGAAATCGCTGGCCAGCTTTTTGCTCAGCGCCAGCGCCTTCTCCAGCGCGGCCCGGTTGTGGCTGATATCCAGTCCGGCAGTATCAAAGCGGCGGTAGAAGCAGCTATCAAGATTATTGACATAGAACAGCATCGACAGCGGTTGATTATCGCTACGGTTAAACACCACCTGCAGCACATACTCAAAGTGGCCGTCCTGCTTGTTAAACATATGAAACTTGTAATCAATCGCCGTAGACTTACCGTCTCCTACCCGCTGCTCAACCATGATCTGCGGTTTGATATAGCGGTAATGGATTTCACGCGCTTCGTGCGAATAATCTTTTGTCAGCCACTCGCCACAACGTTCAATAAGCTGATGTTTTTCGACAAAATCAGGTTCTTCTACAAAGACTTTAACCATCCCTGAACCGTGGTTTGGCTTAATGACCGTATCTTTTAGCGTTTCCAGCTCAAACAGCGTCTCAGGATTATCCGTGGTGTGTAACAAAGGGATCAGGTATTCCTCACCAATCTTGTGGGAAATATAATCCCGCACCAGGATCTTATCTGATAACGCGGCGTAACAATCGTAATCGCCTTTAATAAACTTGCGAAACAGTACCTTTTCATTAAAAGAATCAGGATGACGAATATGCGGCATCCGTTTAAACCGATGAAAATAATATAATCTGTCCTGGCAAGACCACGGCATAATTCGGATGCAATTCAGGGCGGCCTTTTTAAGTTGTTTTTTTGCGTCTACCATTTTCTTACTCACCTATAGGTTTTGTAGTTGAGTGAGGAAAGCTGCATCTTAAGAATGACCCCATTCTTAAAGAAATAATTCATCAGCGTCAGGGATAACAGTTCCGTGACCAGCACGCTCCACGCGGCACCCGTCAAGCCCCAAAAACGAATGAAAAACCAGTTGGTTACTACGCTGACCGCCACCAGTAAAATAATTTTTACCAGCAGATAATTAAAACCGCCCTCTTTCACCATGTAGCGATAGGCTACGGTACCCATTGCTGAAAAGCAGGTCGCCAGAGAAAGCAACGTGACCAGATCGCCTGATTGCTGATAGTCATGACCGTAAAGCAGGCTGACAATTTTTTCGCCGAACAGCGCAACAATCAGCAGCATAAACAGTGAAACGGCCATAACGTAGCCGTTAAGCCTGGCGGCCAGTCTCAAAGCTACATCCGCCCGCTCGCGGAAAATTTCCGAGAAGCTGGAGGTGATAATCGCCACCGGGATAAATATCCATGAGGCAGAAATCGTATTCGCAGCGGTAAACAGCCCAAGCTCGTGTGCCGATCCCACGCCGACCAGGAAAAACTGCGCCAGCTTCACCTGAACAGAAATAAACACGCTGGAGATCGCCAGCGGCAGTCCCGCATGGAACAGATAGCGCAGATAGCTGCGGTGCTTGCGCCTGGTTGGCGGGCTGATGGTGTTTTTTTGATAAAACATCGTCCGCTTAATCAGGTACGGCACCAGCGTCACCGCAACAATCGAGAAGGACAGCAGTAGCGGATTAAGCTTGAACCACGCAATAGCAAAGCTAATGGCGAAACTGATAATCATTCCCGTTGCGTTCGCAACCGTGTTCATCCGCGATTCCAGTCGCGCATTGTTATAAACGCTAAAAATATCCTGGGTCACGAAAATAGCCGACAGAAACGACGCCACGGCAAAAATCAAAAAATTTTCACGCATCTCCAGCCAGACCCACGCCAGCACCGGCAAAGAAAGTAATAATAACAATGCCATACGCAGCTGTTTTGCCACGGCCATCAGCCGCAGGCCTTTCGCCGCGCTTTTGCTGATGCTTTTAAACAGGATGGTTTCCGTACCAAAAATCGCTACGGTTTGAACAATGGAAAAAATGGATGCAGAAAATGCGATTTGCCCAAAAACAGATGGCCCAAAAGATTTTGCAACATAGGATGTAACAAAAATTACACCAAAAACCGAAACCACCTTCTCTGACATCATCCAGGCAGCGTTCGTAACGACACTGTGTTTCATTGAAGCTTCCTTCGTAGAACTAATAACTTATAACGAAAGTCAGTACATCCTTGTCTATCACAGAGAAAATAAACCTGGCCTGGGCCTGGCAAAATAAGCGTCCGGAATATTATTTTACGGGCGATAGCGCACCGCTCTTATTTAAAAGATTTTATTTTATCAGATCGTTTTTTTAACGAACCGTCTGATTCTTCCTGGACTTGATACTGGTTAGCAACCCACCTCAGCACGAACAACGCTGGAGAATATCCTGGCACAGTTTTTTTCTTCCGCCTGCTGGATCATTCTGAATTACTAACTGGCCTTGCTGCTGGCATGAATCGAATTTATAACAAAAAGCGCTTTATCGAAAGCTAACCAGGTGCTTTGCAAATAAAATAGGAGAAATCCCATGATGATATTTATTCATAATCCCTTAACTTAAAGCCTGCAATTCAAATCGCGCACTTAACGTCGCTGTCCTGATTAATGGATAAATTAGATCCATTCTTTAGTGCAGCCATTCTCATCACTTTATAGTTAAGAAAGGTAATAGCATCCATGAGAAAGTCACGATATACAGAAGAGCAAATCACCAGTGCCATTAAAGCATCTGAATGCGGCGTAAAGGTTAAGGAGATTTGTGAAGAACTGGGGATTTCTGAGGCCACATTCTACAGCTGGAAAAAGAAATACGCCGGGCTATTCTCGGAAGAAGGAAGAAAAATCAAGGAGTTAGAAGAGCGCGTACACAGTATGGAACGCGAACTCCAGATGCTCTCTTCAGATAAAGAAATGCTGCAGAGCGTATTGAAAAACTTCTTTACTACCAATGATAAGCGTCAGGCGGTTAATTTTCTTCAGGATACTTTTGATATCGGCACGCGCCGGAGCTGCCGCTTGCTGGATATTAGCCGCAGCGTTTATCATTATCCTTACAACTGTGAGAATCAATAATTGCGACGCAGTGCGCAATTTTTTTACTGTTCAGGACCAAATTAAAATATTCCGATCTTTAATTAAAAAGTACCGTTCCTTTTTATGGCGACCTGATTCGGTGATGAGTTTATTCCTATAAACCCGCCTCACCAGGCTACCACAATTGATCGTCACCAGAAAAATTATTTTACTTTCATACAGTTAAGAGCGCATTTATCTTTTTGGTCAACGATAAATGCGCCAATTCTGACATAAAACCTTCTTACAGATCGACCCGAAAACCCGGCATCTACTTCAGTAATGATAATGCTTATCAGTTTACGAATGGTTTACAGTTCTCACTGTTCTCTGCCGTTCACCATGCGTCCTTTCGCGTGAAAACCCCGCCACTCCGGCCTCCTCCGTTTCGCTACCCTGCTTTCAAGACCAATGATAATGCAACAGACCTTAACATTCCTGACCTTTACGACCGACATTGATGTGCAGAGTTAATCTTTTCCTGTGATTTATTAATGTATCCATCTGCCGGGCATCGTCCTTTCTTCCGTTTCTGTTCATTAAAATTTGAGTTAAAAATGGTTTATTGCTGCTAAAACAGTCTCAAAAAACAAGCAATATTGAATGTGTAGTAAGAATTGACTGTGTTTGAAAATAACCAAATCCGATTAGCGATTATTCTTATAGCGGAACAATCGGTCCCTGTGTCATAGCGGTCTTTGATGGAAGCCGCTTTTTTTCCTCACCGCATCGGAAAAAAAACGTGATAAAAATCACACATAGAGCTAAAAACTTCCGGAAATTACAGCCAGCGGCAATAAAAAAAGAGCACGAAAAGCGCTCTTTTTTTTACCTTAATCAAAATAGTTTGCCAAAGGCTGTGCCTTTTTCGGCCAGTCTCTTAAGAAAAGACGGATTTCTTAACCGGTTCAGGTTGGATACGTGTCGCCAGCACTACGCCCGCTATCAGGGCCAGAATGCCGCAGACCGTTACTGCTGAAGGCCAGCCCTGCCTTAATAAAAAGGTGTAGGCCAATGCCGCCAGCGTTTCAAAAACAATCAGCGGGCCAACCAATACGGTGGGTAAACGCTGGCTGGCTTCGTTCCAACACAAAGCGCCCAGCCAGGAGCAGAACAGGCCCAGCGCGATCATTAAGGCGATAAAAAGAGCGGGATGGGGGCCAAAAGGCAGCGAAAAGTCGGGACGGGTAACGTGCAGCTGAATGCTCACCAGCAAATAGCCCACCAGTGCCAGCGGCAGCGTGGCTATGCCTTGCGCCGTCGCCCAGGTCGTCGCGCTTTTCTGCGGATGCGCGCGTAACCAGCGAGCGTTGCGTAGCGGATACCATGTCCAGCAAATCATCGCCATTACCGCCAGCCCTATGCCGCTCAGATAACGTGGCAGATCGCCATGCTGAGCGCTATCCTGCCATTCCGCAACGTTGACGCAGCCTAATCCCAGCGCGATCAGCAGCAGTACCGGCACCAGCTTTCGCCACGGCAGCCGCCCTTCATGGTGCCCATAAAACAGGTTAGCGCTGACGGAAATAACTACCGGCAACGTGCCGATAATCATACTGGAAACGGGTGCGCCGGTACGCTGAATAGCACTGGCTAAAAAGGTGTAATAAAGAAGGTTACCGATCAGCGCCAGTTTGAGTGCTTCTTTCCAGTCGCCGCGCGACAGCTGACGCAACCGGCGTCGATCCTGCCACGCCAGCGGCAGAGCAATCAGGCCGAAAGCCACATAGCGGCCTACCGACTGTAGCGCGCCCGGGTAATCCGGCACCAGCAGAGGCACCACAAAAATAAGTCCCCACATCAGTCCCGCGCTCAGGGCAAAAAAGACACCAGCAAACATAAACAGCGATCCCGTTAATTAAAGCGAAAACGCTATTCTGACGCGCCGTCAGGGGAAAAGATTGTAGCAGATTGCGCTTAGCCTCTTATCTGCTTCTGATAGCGCACCGGGGTAGTGCCGTAGCGGTTAGCGAAGCTGCGGGTCAGATGAGCCTGATCGGTCAGGCCTACCGCCAGCGCGACGTCAGCGGCCGGGCGGCCCGAGGCCAGCAGCTCTTTTGCGCGCCACAGGCGAAACGCCATCAGCATCTGATGCGGCGTAACGTGATACTGCGCCTTGAACTGTCGTTGAAAATGCCAGGGACTGAGCGAGGCCAGCGCGGCCAGCTCGTTCAGGGTGATATTGTCAGCAAGGTTGTCGCGTAAATACTCTTTTATGAGGTCGAAGCGGTGCTTGGGCGCGGCTGCCATCTTATCGCCAATCCGGGCGCAGGGACGCAAAAGGTCGATCGCTGTCAGTAAAATGCCGTCTCTCGCCAGCGGATCCCGCACCTGCCAGAGCATAGCCAACAGCGCGGAAAGCTGGGCCGCTCGAGGCGGATCGAAGCACACCGCCTCGGTAAACCACCAGCCCTGCTCGCCCGTTATGGCGGCCAGCCGCGCCGGATCGAGATAGAGCATACGATACTGCCACCCTTCTTCGCTGGCCGATTCGCCTGTATGCAGCTCGTCCGGATTCATTAACACCAGCGATTGCGCGGGTGCCGTATGCACAGCGCCGCGATAGCGAAAACGCTCCGCGCCTGCGTCTATCGTGCCGATGCCGAACGCCTCATGCGTGTGCGGCTCAAAGGCGTAGCGCGAAATATGCGCCTGATAAAGCTCTACGCCCGTCAGGCCATCAAGCTGGCAAAAGCGGGCGCGATCTTTTTCATCATTAAACTGCGCGGGAACACCCTGCAAGCCAGCCTCCGGAAAATTGAGCGAGGAACCCTCTTCTGCTTAATACAAAAGTATAACGTTAGCAGCGAACGTCATCCTTAATTTGTCTGTTTCCTGCAATTGATTTGGCATAAGTGATTAATAAATTAAACATTCATTCAACCAACAAGCAATGCTCTTAACTTGTAAATCGTCATTTACTCAATGTTGAGGTTGCCGGTGTTCAACTGAGTTTTTTCCACTGGAACGCCGAAGATGTCCGATATCACACTTACGTCAGGTCAGGAGAGCAGCCTGACCCTTTTTCTGTCGCTGGTTACGGGCAGGCTGAAACCGGGCAAGCTGTGGTATGACCGGGAATATCGCCTCAAGTATTTGTTCCGCTCGCTCGCCTGTCCGCGGCAGACCCTGAAACTGACCGATGCGATTATTCATGAGCCGGTGATGCGTGAAATACTGGCCGTCCAGCATACGCTGCCGAGCAAGATCCATCGCCCCTATCTCTATGGCGGCATGCCGGTGGCGGATCGGGCCGGGGCGATTATCGCACACTACCGATTCGCCAGAGACCTGCCTTACTCTGTCTTTCGTCAGGCGCTGCTCAGCCAACAAGGGGCGGAGCTGCTGCGTTTTGCAGGCAAAGGTGGCGAAAGCTTTTCCATTACCATGGCCTGTACCGGACGCTGTGAAAGAGAAGGCGAGGTCAATCTGTTTTTCAGCCAGGACGGGATCAAGCTGGCGATAGTGACCTTTGCCGTAACCGAGCAGCAAGGTGAAAAGGTAGCGATCGTCGGCGGTATTCAGGGCGCGCATCGCGATACGCCGCACGAGCTGATCCGTTCGGCGACCAAGGCCTGCTATGGTTTATTTCCGAAACGCCTGCTGATGGAAACCCTGGCGCTGTTCTGTAAGGCAACGGGGATTTCGCAGATCCAGGCCGTCAGCGACACCGGCCATATTTTCCGCAGCTGGCGCTATCGCCTGAAAAAGAAGAGTTTGTTTCATGCCAGCTATGACGAATTCTGGCAGACGCTTAACGCTGTGCCGCTGTCGTCAAAACTCTGTCGCTTGCCGACGACGTTTGCACGCAAGCCGCTGGAGGAGATAAGCAGCAAGAAACGGTCGGAGTATCGGAAACGCTACGAGCTGCTGGACGCCCTGGCCGGGCAGTTCACCGCGCATATCCGCTGAGCCGCGTGCCACAGGTGACCGTACCGGCCCGCGTGCGGTTCACCTTAGCGGCTTTCCTTTACCACATCATCAATTTTCCAGCCGTCGCGATCTTTGCGCATCGTGACCAGCAGCAGCTGACGATCCTCTGGATCCTTGCCCAGCGCCACGTCGCCGGAGGCGGTTTCGCCGTTGACGGTAAACCGGCTTACGCTGACGTGATCCACCCAGCTGTCGCTGTAATCCTGATCCTGCAAAAAGAAATCGTCGTCCATGCCGTCAGGGCTTTTGATCAGCACGTTGATCTTTTGCAGCAGCTGCGGCGTGACATACTGATTTAACACCGGATCGTGCTCGTCGATCGGGCTTTCATCCTTGCTCAACGCGTTAAGATACCAGCTGTAAAAATCCTGGCTTACCTTTTGCGGATCCTGTTCCGCCGCGCCGGCCTGCGACGCCAGTAGCGCTATGCCCAGCGCCAGTATCCATTTTTTCATCAACAAATCTCTGCCCGTTACGCTTTTACGTGGCGGCTCCACGCTGCCGGTTAATTTACCTTTTCATCGCCCTGAATGAACCCGTTTCCGCATTATTTTTGGTAAATGTTTATACCGTGTCGCGCCGTAGCCAACGGGCCATGACTTTAGCCAGGGCAGCAGGCGCCGCAGCGGCCTGATAACTGCAACAGCCTGCAAATCCGGACGACAAATGCGAGCCATGCCGAAGTCCTCAATGTTTTTCCGCTGCGCCGTCAGAAAACAGTGTCCGCTTTTTTTATGTGGTTATAAGATTATCGCGCTGCCGCAACTCCTGTCTTAATTATCGTAAGCGTCAGCTTTGCCGTTCAGACCGCAATGGAGAGCAAACAGATGGAAAGACGAGTCACCAGGCCGGAAACCGATGTCGGGCATATGCAGGAAGCTATTCAGGAAATCAAAAGCGACATCCGTGAGTTTAAAAAAGAGGCGCGCATGGATTTTCGCCTGCTGTTCGGCGCAATTGTGACCACAACTCTGGGGCTGGCTTTGCTGATAGCCAGGGGTTTTGCCTGGCTGTGACGCGGCCTGCCCGCTGGAGCCAGGTTATCCTTTACAAGCCGGGCCGGTTTCTGGCGGCAGCGGGTGCTGCTGATGCTTTATACCGCCCTCTCCTGGTGTTTCATGCTTAGCGCTATGGCGCGTCCCGGCGCGGCGCATTTTCCCGCAGCAGACCGCCGGGATCGGGCGCAGGATAGTCGGCATCAATGCGTAACGGCGCGGCATAGCGGCTCTGCCACAGCTGCTCATAAAGCGCATCCAGCCGCGCCGCCATGACGGCGTCATTCAGCACCAGCTCCAGGTTGCGTGAATTATCAAAGTAGCCGCCGCTCCAGTTACTGGTGCCTGTCCAGGCCAGTTCGCCGTCGATGGTCATGATCTTACTGTGCACGACGCGGGCGTAGGGAATAAAACCGCTGCTCGCCTCCGGTATCGTCACGATTTTTATCGTTACGCCCGGCACCAGCGCCAGACTTTTCAGCCAGGCGATATCGGGCTGTTTGGTATTCCAGTTGGCGACCATCAGCTCGACCTGTACGCCGCGCGCCGCTGCTGCGCGCAACGCATTGTCGATAACGGCATAAAAGGGGCGAGTGCGATTTTCGCCAAACGACAGCGGCGCATATTCCATTACCTGCACCCGAATACGCTTTCTGGCGGAAGCAAGCAGCTGCGGCAGCACCAGCTGCGAATCAGGAATACCTGCCGGATTCCAGGCGCGCGGGCTGGCGACCAGATAACGGCCGGCGCGAAGATCGGCAGGCAAAGCACCCTTACCGGTTTCGGGCACCTTTTCGCCCGCCTCCAGCAACGGCTGCGCGGCCCAGTCGTGATTAAAGATGGCGGCAATTTGCGCTACAACAGGTGCGTCGTTAATCAGCAGACCGGTTTCCTGGATATGCTCCAGCGCCCGCCAGTCGAAATTCTGGCTGCCGACAAAGCTCTGCTTACCATCCACCAGCAGGTATTTTGCATGAATAATACCGCCAGCCAGGCGGGCGAAAGGCATAATGCGCAAGGTCAGTCCCGGAATGGCTTTCAGCTGCGCCAGCGTTTCCGGCGTGCTGAGCTTCAGCCCCTTTTGATCCATTAAAAAACGAATTTTTACGCCGCGTTCGCCAGCCTGCCGCAGCGTCTGGATCACCTTATCCAATCGCGAACCCGGCTCGTTGGCCACATAGAATTGTGCAATATCGATCTGCGTACGGGCGCTGGCGAACATCTCTTGCCACACCACGGCACTGCTGCGCAAATCTGATGCCGTCAGGGTGGTTTCGACGGGCGCATCATAAACCAGTTCATAACCCGCGATAGCGAACTTTGCCTCACCGAGCGGGCTGAACAGCAGCAGCCCGCCGCACAGCAGCCGTTTGCACCGCTGCGCAAGATCACGCATAGCGGCGCACGCCATTGTCCTGCGGCCCGGCAACAGGCCCGGCCCGCTGTACGGGCGTAGCCGCCCGCAACAGCAGCACCTTAAGTAATTCATTAATGCGCTCCATACGGTTCTGCAAAAAGTTATTGCTAACCAGGCAAACCAGCGCGATAGCGATGCCTAATCCGGTGGCGTACAGCGCGGTGCCCATCCCGGCGGAAACCTGGCTGGCGTCCGACACGCCTGCCGCCGCCAGCGCTTTAAACGTGTCGATAATTCCCATTACCGTGCCCAGCAGCCCCAGCAGCGGCGCGGCGGTCACCACCGTTTCCAGCAGCCACAGGCCGCGCGTCATGGCCGCTTTGCTCAGCAGATACTGCGCGTCGACCTCGTCGCTGAGCGCCTCGGCGGAAGCCTGCGCTTTACGTGCCAGTACGGGCTGCACTGCGCGCAGCGGCACGCTGCTGCGTCGGGTTACGCTTTCCGGCAGCGCGTGCGTTTCCGTCGTCAGTACCGCCGCCAGCTGGCTGGCCTGCCGCCGCGTCCACGCAAACCAGATAGATCGTTCAATAATAATCACCAGCGCTGCCGCCAGCGAGAAGTACATGACATAAAAGATTGCATCGTGCATCAGGGTTGCATTCATCTTCTTCTCTCTTTCGGTTAAAAAGTGGCTTCCAGCGAAACGCTGTAGGTACGCTCTACGCCAACATTGTAATAAGGCGTGGCGGCGCTAAGACCGTTACGCGCATCGGCGTTAAATACCGTAGTGCGCGCCGACGTCAGGTATTCCTTATCGAGCAGGTTGAGGATGCCGAACCGCAGCGCGGCGCTTTTGACGATCTTTTTATCCACTGGCAAATAAACGCCTGCCGCCAGATCGAACACCGTTCTGCCGCCCACTTTTTCATCGTTGGTCATATCGCCGTAAAACGCGCCGACGTATTTTCCGCTGACGCTGCTGTAGTAGCGGCCATCATCGTAGCCCAGCGTCAGGTTCAACAGATTTTTGGGCGAGTTGGGCAGCTGCTTGCCGCTGGTCGGCAGAGAGATATCTTCCCGCGTGACGTTATCTTTCTGCTCGGAGTCGGTATAGGTGTAAGACGTGTAGTAGTTGAAGTTATAGGGCAGCTTGCCGCTCCACTCGACCTCCAGCCCCCGGTTTTCCACCTTGCCGACGTTCATCATCTCGTAGTCGCCATCCGGGTTGGTGGTGGAAATCTGACGGTCGGTATAGCGCAAATAGAACAGCGTGGCGCTGAGCAGCATATCGTCTTGCTGAAAGCGCCAGCCCAGCTCATGGTTCCAGCTCAGCTCCGGTTTAGTATTAATCGAATCGCCGACGTTATAGAGCACGTAGTTTTGCGGCGTACGCATATTGCGCGTCAGGTTGTAAAACACCTGATTCTGCTGATCGAGCCGATAGCTGGCGCTGAAGTTCGGCAGGAACTTATGATAGGTGGCGTGGCGATGCTCCGCCGCGTTTTCCAGGCTGCCTTTGTTTTCGCCGCGACGATCGACGTGCTGCCAGGCCAGACCGCCGACCAGCGTCCAGTCGGGCGTGACGAACCAGCTATCCTGTAGCCAGATTTTTTGCGCGGGCGTGATGGTATACTGGTTGCGGCCCTGCACGGTGTTGCCGTTGGCATCCTTTACCTGTCCGGCACCGTTCGGATCGCCCCACAGATCAGCTGGATTACCGTCGCTCTTGATCGCCACATAAGGCTGCGTTTGTAGCTGGCGAGCGCGTTCATACCAGTAGCCCAGATCCAGACTGTGCTGCTCGTTGATATCCCACTTCAGTTTAGTCGTGATGCCGGGCCGCCAGGTTTGTGTCCACGACGGGCGGTAATAAGTATTGCTGGTCAGATTGCTGAGATCGTACTGGCCCGCCTGATCGGACGTTGGCCCCAGCGTGCTGGCGCTCTGGCCGGTAAAGCTGCCGCCGTTGCCCCAGTAATAGTAAGGCTGCAACGTCAGCGACAGGTTATCCTGCAGCTGGAGTTTCTGCGTAAAGCTGAGGGTGAAATTCTCGAACGGGTTACGGTTCAGCTTGTAGTATCTCGACAGCTGACCACGGCTATTGTACTGCGGCGTAGCGGGATAATCGTTGGCGTAGCGTCCGTCCTGTTCAAACTGCGCCTTGCTTAACGTGTTGTAATTGGCGTTTTCCTGACGGTTATACTTCATAATCAGGTTGCTGCTGTTGCCATTTTCCGCCTCGAAGAGCGAGTTCATCTCAAATTTATTGGAATATAAGCGTCCTTCGCCGCGCCATTTTTTCGCTTCGGTATGCGAATAAGAGAGCCAGTTACTGAAGCCGTTATATTCGCCGGTTTCCAGACGGGCGAATGTTTTACTCAGATTGTTACTGCCCAGCGTCTGCTTCACAAAGCCGCCGAAATCTTTTGCGGGTCTTTTGGTCACCAGACCGATATTGCCGCCGCTCGATCCAATATGGGGGCCGTCTGCCTCGGACGAGCCCTGCGTCACAAACACCTCTTCGATATTTTCCGCGTCGCCCACCAGATTAGGGTAAACCGCGTAGTTGCCGGAGTCGTTAATTGGAATGCCGTCGATCGACAGGCCAATCTGATCGGAGTTCATGCCGCGCATGGTGTAATCAACGCCGCTCAAACCGCTGGCGTCGTTGCTGTTAACGTTCAGGCCGGGCGTATATTTCAGTCGATCCAGCGCGTTTCCCGCCATATCCGCCTGCTTCTGCATCGCCTCTTTAGTAATGGTAGAACGTGCTTTCGCCGACTCTTCCTGCACCATCATGCCGCCGCCCAGCGTCTCGCCCTGAACATTAATGGCACCGACATCGGTACTCTCTGCTGCCTGTGCCGCCATTGATAAGGCCGACATCACCGCAAGGCACACCCCGGAACGTATAAAAATGCTCATTATTATTTCCTGTTTTGATGTTGGGCGTTCACGGCGCCCGATAATTCAGCGTGGCGGTAAAGCGCCTGCTGTTTTGTCCGGCGAAGGCGTCGGCCGGGAACGGCTTGACCTGCCTGATATTTTGTAAGCTGCCCAGCGCGGCGCGATTAAGCAGCATATTGCGAGCTTTACTGCTGATGCCGGAAGCCAGTACGCGACCGCTGCGATCGACTTCCAGCCAGATTTCCACGCTGCCTTCCGGGCGTTCCAGCGAGGCCTGACGGCCGGTGGGATAGCGTTTTTGTGCCTCCAGATCGTGACGTAGCTCTGCGATCCAACCGTTTTCGATGGCGCCGCTGTTGACGCGCGGCGCGACGGGTTTGGGCGTGGCGACCGGCGACGCGGCGGGTATCGGCCTTGCAACGGCGGTAGGTTTAACCGAAGTACTGGCTGGCTCGATCGCCTTTTTCGGTTTTGGCTTTGGCTTCGGTTTGGGCTTCGGCGGCGGCGCAACGGGTTCAGGCGAGGAGAGCGTAGGTTCCGGCGGCGTTTCCACTACGGGCTGAGGCTCGGGTTCCGCTGGTGGTTCGGAAGGCGTTTCAACCGGCGGTGTCTCAACCGGCGGTGTCTCAACCGGCGGTGTCTCAACCGGCGGCGTTTCAGCCGATGGGGGTTCCACCAGCGCCAGTTCCATGGTTGATTCGTCGTAGCGCGGTTCAATTTTCAGCGTGGCGTGCTGGTTCATCAGCACCCAGCCAGCCGCCATCAGCACGGGCAGCCAGCTAAAAGCATGGCGAAAACGATAGACGGCGTACATGTCATAGTTTCCGTGTTGCGATAGAAATAGCGGTAAAGCCGCCCTGCCGCAGGCTGTCCATTACGGCAATCAGCCGCTCGACGGGCACGCTTTTATCGCTGTTAAGCACGATCGCCGTTTTCTGGCCGTCTTCCTGCTGCGCTTTCAGCCGGTTAACGAGCGTTTCTGGCGTCACCGGCTGTCCGTCCAGCTCCAGACGGTTATCCGTGCCCAGCGTAACGATGGCATGCTGCTGCGGTTTTAACTGCTGCGCGCTGGCCGCGCCCGGCAGCTGGGTTTTCATTCCCTGGGAAGGAATAACGTTCAGGCTGATCAGAACAAAAAACACCAGCAGGAACATCATCACGTCAATCATCGGGATCAGTTCAATATGGGCTTTATTTTTGACAGGTTCATTCCAGCTACGCATCAGGCTCCCCCTCTTTTTGGAAGGCCAATATAGAAGCGGAATGTTTATTTTTAGTTACACTTTTAAGATAAAACGGTGGATCATTACGATTAACTTACATATTAGTGACGGAAGGAAATTAAAAACGGGTGAACGGGGGGTTTTGCGAGGGGCATCTGAAATCGAAAATAATTATCACTCAGAATACAGGCTTAAATACGTGAACGCAGTGCAAGCGTAATAATTAACCTATTGATAATGAAGTTATTAATGAAAAAGGCGCGCGTAAAACTTAGCGCTTTGCCAAAGCCGAAAGGCTTGTTATCACTCTCTGGCGGGAGTAACGTCATCAGGCCATTCATTACCATTTAAGGAAGAATATGAAACTCTATTACTCTCCCGGCGCCTGCTCGCTGGCCCCGCATATCGTCCTGCACGAAACTGGCCTGGCGCACGAGCTGGAGGCGGTAGATTTAAAAACCAAAACCACCCGCAGCGGCAAAGATTTTCGGGCCATCAACAGTAAAGGCTATGTGCCCGCGCTGGCCCTGGACAACGGTAGGGTGATGACTGAAGGCGCGGTGATTTCACAATACCTGGCGGATTTAAACCCTGAAAGCGGCCTGCTGCCTGCGCAGGGCGAAGCGCGCTACGCCGTGCTGGAGTGGATGAGCTTTATTTCTGCCGAGCTGCATAAGACGCTGGCGGCGCTGTTTAACCCGGCGGTAAAAGGCGAGTGGAAAGATGCGGTGGTCGCGCAGCTGACGCGCCGACTGAACTGGCTGGAAAATGAAATCGACGGTAAAACCACGCTGACCGGCGACCGCTTCACTATTGCCGACGCCTATTTGTTTACCGTGCTCGGCTGGAGCAAAGTGGTTGGATTTAGCCTGGACGACTGGCCTGCGGTGCAGCGTTACCTTGCCAACGTCGCGGAACGGCCCGCCGTGCAGGCCGCGCTGAAGGCGGAAGGCCTGATCTGAATAGCTGCGCGGAGCGAGGTTAACCTGCGCAACCCGCGTTCATCCGGCCTTTTGCGTACGGCAAAAGGCCGGGCGGACAGCGCTACGCAGGTTTCCCGGCCCGTTCGGTCGCAGGCAGCAAGCTGGCCTTCAATCTGGATGTAGAAACAGAAGTCCGGGCCGTATCTGCCGCTGCCCATCTTCGTTAGCCTTCAGGAATAAATATGCACCTACACCAAGCAACGCCGCTTATCCCGTCACGTGCGCTCAGCCTGCTGGCCGGACGTGACGTCTGGCTAAAAATGGAGGCGTTTCAGCCGCCCGGCTCTTTTAAAATCCGCGGTATCGGGCTGGCCTGCCAGCACTATTTACACCAGGGTGCCGAACGCTTTGTCTCTTCTTCCGGCGGCAATGCGGGCATGGCGGTCGCCTGGGCCGGTCGCCAGCTGGGCGTACCCGTTATCGTCGTCGTGCCTGAAACCACTTCCGCACGCGCCGTCGAGCTGCTGCGTCAGGAGAACGCAGAGGTTATCGTACACGGCGCGTCCTGGCAGGAAGCCAACCACTACGCTCAGTCGCTCTCAGGCAGCAAGGATGCTTTTCTGCACCCGTTTGACGATCCGCTGCTGTGGCAGGGCCATGCCACAATGATCGATGAAGTGGCCGCTGACGGCTGTAAACCTGACGTGGTGATCCTGTCTGTTGGCGGCGGCGGCCTGCTGAACGGCGTGGTGGAAGGGTTGCAGCGCAACGGCTGGCACGATGTCCCCGTGATAGCGGTGGAAACCGAAGGCGCAGCCTCCTTTCATGCGGCTCTGCAGGCCGGTCATACCGTGGAGCTGGCCGCTATTAACAGCGTGGCCGGTTCGCTGGGTGCAAAGCGCGTCAGCGAGCAGTCTCTACGCTGCGCCGCTACGCATCCGATCCACAGCGCGCTGGTTACCGACAGCCAGGCTATCGCCGCGTGCAGCCGCTTCCTGAACGATCATCGCGTGCTGACCGAGCCAGCCTGCGGCGCAAGCCTGGCGGTTATTTACGATAGCCATCCGCTGCTGGCGGCGTTCCGGAAACCGCTGGTGATTGTCTGCGGCGGCGCTACCGTTACGGCGGAACAGCTGTGGCATCTGTCCGAAAAGCGCTAAAGGCTGTAAATGCGTCTGGTAATGCGGGCAGAAAACGCTAATCTTCTGATTTTGTTAATAACAGGACAGAAGAAGCACTATGGCAGATCGCGAGCATGACTATCAGGTGACCGTGGAGTGGACCGGCAACAAAGGCCAGGGCACCGAAAATTACAAGGCCTACGACCGCCAGTTTAAGGTGGTAGCCGACGCTAAAGCAGAGATAGCCGGCTCCGCCGATCCCGCTTTTTTGGGCGACGCCAGCCGCTGGAATCCCGAAGAGATGCTGCTGGCTTCCGCTTCCGCCTGCCATAAACTTTGGTATCTGCACCTGTGCGCCGAGGCGGGCATCAGCGTGCAGAGCTACTGCGACAGGGCGGAAGGCACCATGCTGGAAGCCAGGCGCGGCCGTTTTACCCGAATTGTCCTGAAGCCGCAAATCACGCTACGCGCGGGTGACGATATTACCCTGGCGGCAGCGCTGCACGAAAAAGCGCATGAGCAGTGTTTTATCGCCAACTCGCTGAACTTTCCGGTACTTTGCGAGCCGACTATCAAACACGCCTGAGTGAAAAACGACGTTAACCCAACCGGAGAAGTCATGAACCCTTATTTTACGGAAGTTATCGCTGCCCACGTGGCGATTGAAAACTGGCTTGGTCAGGGTAGCGGCGACATACAGGCGCTTTTAAATCGCTTCAGCGCGGACTTTGTGATGATCCCTCCTACCGGTCGCTGCATGGATATGGCCAGCGTGAGCGACTTTTTTCTGGCGCAGCGCGGCGGCAGGCCGGGGCTGGCTATCGTGCTTGAGGAACTGACGCTGGTGGAAAGCTGGCCCGGCGGCGCGGTAGTACGCTATCTTGAACGGCAGACCCGGCCAGACGCAGCCGCCACCGCGCGCTGGTCAACGGCGGTGTTCCGGCTGATCGACGGCCATCCACAGTGGGTTTCCCTGCACGAAACCTGGCAGGGCGCGTAACCAGCGCGCCTTAGCTCGCGCTTTGGCAGTCCGCGTCCGGGAGCAGCATAAATTCCGCGCATCACTGGCACGACGTCGGCCAGGCGCTGCGCGAGGTAAACCGCGTCCTGAAGCCGGGCGGTAAATTTATCATGATGGATACCGCCTCGCCCGGTCAGCCGGTACTGGATGTCTGGCTGCAAACGGTGGAGATGCTGCGCGATCCTTCTCACGTACGCAATTACTCGCAGGGTGACTGGCTGAAGATGGCGAACAAAAGCGGGATGATCGTTAACCGGCTGATGATGGATCGTCTGGATCTGGCGTTCGCTTCGTGGATCGAAAGAATGCAAACGCCGCAGACGCTGACGCAGGCGATCCTTTTGCTGCAGGAAAAAGCATCCGCCAGCGTGAAGCGCCATTATGCCCTCCAGCCGGACGGATCCTTTAGCACCGATACCCTGATGTTTCAGGCACAATAGCCCTGTTCTGCTTTGTTTATCCTCAGCTTGCTGATGCGTTTGAGCGGCATTTTTTCATCTGCCCGCCAAAACGCATTACGCTGCGGCCTTACAAACGCCGCGTGCCGGTCAGCTTTTGCGCTTTTTATAACCGTGGCAGGCTCATTCAGCCACGGTTTTCATCTTTCGCCGCATCGCTCTGGCGGGCCTGGGGTAATCAGGCCATAGTTATCGGACGCTGTCTTCGAGGAAAAATAGAATGAGAATTGCCTGTTTGGGTTGGGGATCGCTTATCTGGAAATCCGGCGTGCTGCCGGTCGAGGGCGAATGGCATAAAGATGGGCCGCCTGTGCCGATAGAATTTTCCCGCATCAGCGACGGCGGCGAGCTGGCGACGGCTATCTGTATCAACGCCGATCCCGTTCCTGCGCTGTGGGCATGGCTGACGGTTGATGACCTCGCGACGGCGTGTGAACTGTTGAAAGCCCGCGAGGCCATTCCGGCACAGCGTAGCGACGGCATCGGCTCGCTGATAGTGACCGACAGGCCAGCAGGCGCGCTGGCTGAATGGGCGCACGACCGGCATATTGATGCGGTGATCTGGACGGCTCTGCCGCCGTGCTGCGATAAGATTGAAAGCCGTACGCCTTCTTTAGAGGCGGCGCTGGCCTATCTGGACAGCCTGACGGGCGAGACGCGGGAACATGCTAAAGATTATATCTGCCGGGTGCCGACGCAGATCGACACCGCTTACCGTCGGGCCATTGTAGAAAGCTTAGGCTGGACTGACTAAACGCCCGTCTTGTTGCACGTTATGCTTTTCCGGTAGCGTGTCGTGAGGTGACTTTACAGGGAGGTACGATGCGCAGGTTCTGGAAGCCCCTTTCTTACTTTATTACGCTTTTATTGGGCGGCGTGCTGACGCTGGCCTGCCTGGCGGCGCTGATGATTTACTCACGCGTTGCGCCTGCCGATGAGGCTTTTCAGCAGGCCTGTCCGCGCTTTACGCCGGAAGAGGTCCGCGAGGAATATATTCGGTCGTGGCTGCGTTCGGCTGGAGAAAATGAGCGGAAAGCGGCTATCGGCCTGGACAGCCTGAGTTTTAATACCGCCCCGACTTTCGGGAACAAGATGTGGTTCGGCAAGCTCCAGGTCAGCGGCAGCAAAGGCAGTGATGAAGCTTACGTCATTCTGGACTGCCGTACGGGAATGTTCGATTATTCGGGAACTGAACTCTCCTCCGGACGGTGACTTTCTTTTCCACAGACGTAAAAAAACCCGCACGAGGCGGGTTTTTTGTCACTGTTATTATTTTCCACTTAACTGCTCAGGCTGCTGCCTTCATCGCTATCGTAAGTGTGGTAATAATATTTACAGTGCGACGACGTTTGCAGCTGAAGGGCCTTTAGCACCATTTTCGATGGTGAATTCTACCTTCTGGCCTTCGTCCAGCGTTTTGTAGTCATTACCCTGGATTGCAGAGAAATGTACAAATACGTCTTTGCTGCCGTCCTGCGGAGAAATGAAGCCGAAACCTTTATCCGCGTTAAACCATTTTACTAAACCAGTCATTTTACCAGACATCGATACTTCCTTAATTTTGAGCCACTTAAATTGGCGTGAAGGCCTGTTTCCAGAGCATAACTTATTGGGCACTTAGAAGAAGATCAGGAGGAAGGATATCGTTGGATAACGCTTGCGCTGAGGACTGCTTTACTAAAACTGCTTTCATAAGGTCTGTATTCCAAACCGATGACGCTATTAAGTCATGCCTGACTCAGTTAAGCAACGTTTATTTTTTATATTTTATTCGCGCCGGGTTTTTTGGCCACCGGTTTAGAAACCAGCCAGCGCCAATACGCTATGATTTTACGCTATTGCGCTGGCCCGCTGCGGCAAAAAAGACGCGGGCGCTTTCGTCTGTTTTCATGCACTTAACTCAAATCCGCCTCCGGAGACGCGTTTAATGTTAAACGAAACTTACACTCGCTATAGCAGCCTACAAAATAAGACCATCATTATCACCGGCGGCGCAAGCGGGATCGGCGCGGATCTGGTTGCGGCTTTCGCTCAGCAGCAGGGCAAGGTGCATTTTCTGGATATCGATCGCAGCGGCGAAGCGCTGGCAAAGCGGCTCGGCACAACTTTTCACTACTGCGATTTGCGTGACGGCGCGGCGTGTCGGGCGATTATTAACGATATCGCCAGCCAGGAAGGTGCGCTGGACGTGCTGATCAATAATGCCGCCAATGACGATCGCCACGATTTCTTTAGCGTGGAGCCGGCATACTGGCGCGATCGGCTGGCGGTGAATCTGGATCACCAGTTTTTCGCCAGCCAGGCGGCGGCGGAGATTATGCGCCGACAGGGATCGGGGAATATTCTACTGACCAGCTCAACCTCGTTTATGAGAGGCCGCCCCGGGATGGTCGGTTACACCACGGCCAAAGCCGCCGTTATCGGGCTGACCCAGACGCTGGCGCGTGAGCTGGGCCAGTACGGTATCCGGGTCAACTGTCTGGTACCCGGCGCAATCGCCACGCCCAGACAGCAGGCGCTGTGGCGCACGCCGGAAGCGCAGGCGGAAATTCAGGCCGCGCAGGCGCTGAAGATAGTGCTTCAGGGTCGCGACGTGGCCGCAATGGCGCTGTTTGTGGCCTCCGATGAGGCGCGAGGCTGCACCGGCGCGCAGTTTATGATCGACGCGGGTATCCGGCTCGCCTGACCTGGTCAGCGTCGCGGCTTCAGAAGCCGTCGCAGGCAGTCGAGGTTCGGCTACTCGTCTTTCTCAGGCAGGCGGCCATCGATAAACAGGCGCGGCTACTCCTCCCTCTCAGGCAGGCGGCCACCGATAAACAGGCGCGGCTACCCCTCCCTCTTCACAAGCAGGTGGGCACCGCTGAGCAGTCGCGGCTATTCATCATCCTCAGCCAGAAAAGGCAGCAGCGTCGCCAGCACGTTTTCCGGCACCTCCTCCTGAGGCGAATGCCCGCACGGCAACGCCTCGCCGCTGACGTACAGGGCTTTTTCCTGCCATGTGGCGACCACGTCGTAAAGCTGGCCTACCGTGCCCTTCTCGCCCCACAGCAGCAGCAAAGGGCAACGGATACGTTGATCGCTGTCCGCCGCATCGTCTGCCAGGTCGATTGTCGCCGAGGCACGATAATCTTCGCAGACCGCGTGGATCATCGCAGGATCGCGGTAACAGCGCAGATAATCGGCGAAAATTTCCGGCTCCGTGGCGCCAGGCGTTTTCAGCTGTCCTTCAATATGCTTTTGCAGGAAAAAAGCCGGATCGTTGCCGATCATTTTTTCCGGCAGCGGCTCGGGCTGGATCAGGAAAAACCACCAGAAATAGCGGGTTGCAAACGCTTTGTCGGTCTGCGCATACATGGTTGCCGTCGGCGCAATATCGAGAAAAACGCAGCGCTCCACCCGATCAGGATAATCAAGCGCCAGCCGGTGTCCGACGCGGCCGCCGCGATCGTGGCCGACAAAAGCGAAACGGTCATAGCCCAGCGCGTCCATCAGCTGGGCCACATCCTGCGCCATCACTTTTTTGGAATAGCAGCGGTGATCGGCATCGCCTGGCGGTTTATCACTGTCGCCATAGCCGCGCAGATCCGGCATCACCACCGTGTAATGCTGGCTCAGCGCCGGCGCAATCTTCCGCCACGCCAGATGGTTCTGCGGATGTCCGTGCAGCAGCACCAGCGGCTTACCCTGCCCCATAACGGCAACGCGCAGCGTTATCCCGTTTGGCAGCTTTACGTCCTTAAGCGAGCAATCCGCAATAAACGGAGATGCGCCTCTTGCGGTTTCAACCTGTTGATCTGTTGCCATTTCACGCTCCCGTAATATCATCCCCTGTGTATAAGACGGCGTTTCTGTTTTCGGGCCGCCTTCTCGTCGGAAAGTTTAGCGTGCTTTTACAGCGCCAGAACTTTCCTGAAAGAGACGAAAATCACATTGCATTTCCGGATGCTGTCTATAATCAGTACAAAGTTTCGCCGCCTGGCTGAGTATGGCCTGCGGCGCGGCGACTTGTGCGGTTCAGTCTCCAGCCGCCTTTTCTTCTGCTCCTCACTGATTTTACCGCTTTCCCCCGTTCGCCAGCTTACGGCGGATATTGCCTTTTTTACGGCGTGGAAACGGTTTTCAGACCGATCGTAATCGGCCTGCACAGCTGCTATCCAGCCGTCGGCACCCTGACGCTGGCGGGAAAATATTCTCTTTTAAACGGTAAGGGAATTTTGCATGGCGCCATTTCGCAGTTTTTGGCAGGCAGGTTACGAAGGAGCCGATCACATTAATCCGCAGGGCCTGCGCCTGTCGATGAATGCGATTACCGACCACCTGACGCAGGCCCGACAGGATTATGCCCGGCTTAAACATTTTAATATTTCCACCGTGCGCGAAAGCGTCGGCTGGCGGCTCGCTGAAACGGCAAAGGGCTACGATTTTTCTTCCGTCGCGTTGCGAATGCAGGCCGCACGCGAACACGATATACAGATCTCCTGGACTCTGTGCCACTACGGCTGGCCTGAATACCTGAGCCTGTTTTCTTCCGAATTTATCAGCAGTTTCGCTGCATTTTGCGGCGCATTAGCGGAATTTCTGGCGCCGTTCTATGCAGGATCGGAAGCGCCGGTTTACGCGCCGATGAATGAGATTTCTTTCCTCAGCTGGGGTATCTCGGTCGGCCTGTTCGCCTGTGCGGGCGGCCCGGAAAATGACCGCGCGCTTGCCGCCAAGCGCCAGCTGGTGCGCGCCACGCTGGCCGCCTGTGACGCCATTCGCCTTGCCGATCCCCGCGCGCGCTTTCTGCACTGCGATCCCCTGATCCACGTTATCGCCGATGAAGAAAACGAAGCCTGTCGGCAGGCCGCCCGCAGCATAACTGAATCCCAATATCAGGCCTGGGATATGATCGCGGGCCGCTGCGAGCCCGAACTGGGCGGCGCGCCGCACTATCTGGATCTGATTGGCGTTAATTATTATCACGACAATCAGTGGGAAGCGTTTTCCGGCCGTCGGCTCTACTGGCATCTTGGCGACGCACGCCGCAAGCCGCTGCATGCGCTGCTGCATGCGCTGCATAATCGCTACCAGCGGCCGCTGCTGCTGGCCGAAACCAGCCATGTCGGCAGCGGGCGCGGCGCCTGGATCGCGGAGATCGGCTCGCAGCTTGCGCAGGCGCAGCTGGCTGGCGTCACCATCAGCGGCGCTTGCCTTTATCCGATTATCGATCGACCGCTTTGGGAAGACACCGCTTTCTGGACCCGCAGCGGCTTGTGGGATCTCGATCGGCAAGGCCCCGATCCCTGTGCACGTCAGCTACAACACCCTTATGACCATGCTCTGCTCCTGGCGCAGCGTACGATGCGCCGTTTTCATTCCTTTATCACGTCGGCCAGGGAAGCCCGGGAGAATAATATGAAAATACCAGTCCTGATTGTTTTCAGTCATCTGCGTTGGGGATTCGTTTTTCAACGCCCTCAGCATCTGCTGACCCGCCTCGCGCAGCACTACCGCATCCTGTTTGTTGAAGAGCCGATTTATCAGGCGGGAGCGGAAGAGATCCATACCAGCAGCCCGGCGCCTAACGTGACGGTGGTGCAGCCGCATACCGACGTCAACGCGCCGGGTTTTCACGACAGCCAGATTGCGCCGCTTCAGCTTCTGCTCGCCACGCTGATTGATGAGGATGAGCAGCCGCTGATTTGGTTCTATACGCCTATGGCGCTGCCTCTGCTGACGGGCCTGAAGCCGCGCGCCATTATTTACGACTGCATGGATGAGCTGTCGGCGTTCGATCAGGCGCCGCGCCAGCTCCAACAGCGTGAATCCGCGCTGATGAGCCGGGCCGATCTGGTGTTTACCGGCGGCACCAGCCTGTACGAGGCGAAAAAAAGCAAGCATCCCCACGTACACTGCTTCCCCAGCAGCGTAGACGCGGTGCATTTTGAGCAGGCGCTGGATCGCAGCAACGGCCATCCTTTGCAGGAAAATTTGCCGCCGCTGCGCCTGGGCTACTATGGCGTGATCGATGAGCGTCTGGATCTGCCGCTCATTGCGGCGCTGGCCGACAGCCATCCGGACTGGCAGATCGTTATGGTCGGGC
The DNA here is from genome assembly GCF_043420595.1 of Erwinia plantamica. NCBI lineage: Bacteria > Pseudomonadati > Pseudomonadota > Gammaproteobacteria > Enterobacterales > Erwiniaceae > Erwinia > Erwinia plantamica. The sequence goes on along the minus strand of NZ_JBGCUC010000008.1, from coordinate 43,442 downwards.
CGGTGGTGAAAATCGATCCGGCTACGCTGCCGCAGCGCGGCAATATTCACTGGTTCGGGCAGCAGCCTTATCAGGCGCTGCCGCAGTTTCTCGCGGGCTGGGATGTCTGCCTGATGCCCTTCGCCCTGAACGCCTCCACGCGCTATATCAGCCCAACCAAAGTGCTGGAGTATATGGCGGCTCGTCTGCCTGTCGTCAGCACGGCTATCGCCGACGTGCAGCGGCACTACGCGGGGCTGGTCGAAATTGCCGATAGTCACGCGGCCTTTATCCACGCCTGTGAAAAGATGCTGAAACTGACGCCGGACGCTCGCCAGACGCTCGCCGCTAAGATGCGCGCCAAAGTAGCGGAGACTTCCTGGGATCGCACTGCAGATCGAATGCACGAGCTGATGACACAGGCTGTCGTCGCCCACTCCGCGCCGTCAGCCGCCGACGCAGCCGTTAAGGCACAGGATGTCGCCTGGCTTAACGTGCAGGCCGAAGAGGCAGAGAAGGTTCCCTGTTTGATTATCGGCGCCGGGCCGACCGGACTGAGCGCGGGCTACCACTATGGCGAAGGCGCCGTGCTGCTGGAAAAAAACGCCGCGCCCGGCGGCTGGTGCCGCTCGGTCGAACACGCCGGTTTCACCTTCGATTACGCTGGCCATATTATGTTTTCCCAGGATCCCTACGTGCTGCAGCTTTACGAGATGCTGCTGGGCGATAACCTGCACTGGCAGGATCGGGAGGCCTGGGTTTACAGCGAGGGCGTGCACACCCGCTACCCTTTCCAGTCCGCGCTGCATGGGCTGCCGCCGGAGGTGATCAAAGAGTGCATCCTTGGCGCTATCGAAGCGCGCTATGGCGAGGCCGAAGCGCAGGCGGTGCCGCTTAACGCCGCGGCCGCCAGGGATTTGCGCCGCACGGAGAACCGTCTTAGCCACCGCGACTGCTGCGCGGATGGATCGGTGCCCGATGAAGCGTGCGCGCTGACCGCCGGCAAACCGGAAAATTTTGAGCAGTTTATCCTGCATACGTGGGGAAAAGGCATCGCGCGTTATTTTGCGCTGCCCTACAACAACAAGCTGTGGAAGCTGCCGCTGAGCGAAATGGAAACCTCATGGCTCGGCGGCCGCGTGCCCTTACCGGATTTGGATCAGATTATCGACGGCGCGCTGAAGCCGCTGGCGAAGCCGGTCGGCCCAAACGCCCGCTTCGGCTATCCGCTGCGCGGCGGTTTTCAGGCGCTGATGTCCGGTTTTTTACCCCATCTGAAATGCAGGCTGGAAACCAATGCTGCTATCGTCAAGATCCTGCCGCAGGCGCGCACCGCGCTGCTGGCCGACGGACGGGCCTTTCGCTATGAGCAGCTGATCAATACTATGCCGCTGCCGGAACTGATCGTTCTGATGGGCGATGAAGCGCCGCAAAACGTGCAGGCAGCCGCCAGGCATTTGCGTCATGTTTCAGTGCGCTGCGTCAACCTGGGCATCGGCCGCGCTAACCTTAGCGAGAAACACTGGATTTACTATCCGGGCGAGACGATCTTCCACCGCATTTTCCTGCAAGGCAACGCCAGTCCGTTTAATAACCCGAAAGATGGCTTTGGCCTGACCTGCGAGATCAGCTATTGCGCGGAGCACCCTTTGCCGCTGAAAGGCGACGCGCTGATAGCCCGCTGCGTGGAGGATTGTATTCGGGTTGGTATTATCCGCGCTGACGATCCCGTGATTACCGCCAGCGAGGTCGATATGCCTTACGCCTATGTGGTGTACGACCATCACCGCCAGGCGAACGTCGCGTTAATCCGCCAGTGGCTGCTGACCCAGGATATTCATCTGTCGGGTCGCTATAGCGAGTGGGAGTACTACAATTCGGATCACGCGTTCCTGGCCGGTAAGCGCGCGGCAGAGAACGTAAAAAGCGAGAGCGTCGCCACCAGCACGCTGGGTTAATCCGCTGCGGCTATAAAACTGCGGCCATAAAAAAACCCCGTATAAACGGGGTTTTTGCTGTTTAGTCTGCCCAGGCCTTGGCCCGGCGACAATAATCAGAACGGGATATCGTCGTCGAAATCCATTGGTGGCTCGTTGCCCGCCGGCGCGCTGTTCTGCTGCGGCTGTGGACGAGACTGCTGCTGCTGGCCGCCGCTGAACTGGTTGCCGCCCGCAGGCTGTTGCGGCTGGCCCCAGCCGTTGTTGTTGTTCTGACCCTGGCCGCCGCCAGCCGGTGCGCCGCCGCCCTGACGGCCGCCCAGCATCTGCATGGTGCCGCCAACGTTAACCACAACCTCGGTGGTGTACTTCTCCACGCCCGCCTGGTCGGTCCATTTACGGGTTTGCAGCGCCCCTTCGATATAAACCTGAGAGCCTTTGCGCAGGTATTCGCCCGCCACTTCCGCCAGCTTGCCGAACAGCACGACGCGGTGCCATTCCGTTTTCTCTTTGGTTTCGCCGGTCTGCTTGTCACGCCAGCTTTCGGACGTGGCCAGCGTAATGTTGGCAACGGCGCCGCCATTCGGCATATAGCGGACTTCCGGATCCTGACCCAGATTTCCCACCAGGATTACTTTATTTACGCCTCTGCTGGCCATGTTCGTCTCTCCGATAAATGTTCTTAGCTTAAGGATGAAATTCTAACACGCCCTACCCATAGATTATACCTTCGGATCCGGGTTTCAGAGGCAGATCGCAAAGGGTCGCTTTCAGGCGCAGCCTTTCGGCAGGCGGGGCGGGCAGGATCGCAAAATGCCCTGGCGCCGCCTGGCAATGCCAGGATCCCGTGGCGTATTATACAGCAAAGTACTGTATATCCATTCAGCTTTTTTTGTGCCATACTAACAGGCTTAATTCTGGCCGTGCCGGACAGGCATGGTGACGTCCGTGTTAATCCGGGAATTGTGAATGGATAAGATCGAAGTACGGGGTGCCCGCACCCATAATCTGAAGAATATCAACCTGATCATCCCGCGCGACAAACTGATCGTTGTCACCGGCCTGTCGGGTTCGGGTAAGTCCTCGCTGGCGTTTGATACGCTGTATGCCGAGGGGCAGCGCCGCTACGTGGAATCCCTTTCCGCCTATGCGCGTCAGTTCCTCTCGCTGATGGAAAAGCCGGATGTCGATCATATAGAAGGGCTGTCGCCAGCCATCTCGATCGAACAGAAATCAACCTCGCATAACCCACGCTCTACCGTCGGCACCATCACGGAAATCCACGACTACCTGCGCCTGCTGTTTGCTCGCGTGGGCGAACCGCGCTGCCCGGACCACGACGTCACGCTGGCGGCGCAGACGGTCAGCCAGATGGTGGATAACGTGCTGTCGGAGCCGGAAGGCCGCCGCCTGATGCTGCTCGCGCCTATCGTTAAAGAACGCAAGGGCGAGCACACCAAAACGCTGGAAAACCTGGCTTCACAGGGCTATATCCGCGCGCGCATCGACGGCGAGGTCTGCGATCTCTCCGATCCGCCGAAGCTGGAGCTGCAAAAGAAACACACCATCGAAGTAGTGGTGGATCGCTTCAAGGTGCGGGAAGATCTGAAACAGCGCCTGGCGGAATCTTTTGAGACGGCGCTGGAGCTTTCCGGCGGCACCGCCGTGATCGCCGATATGGACGACGCGCAGGCGGAAGAGCTGATCTTCTCCGCCAATTTCGCCTGTCCAATCTGCGGCTACAGCATGACGGAGCTGGAACCACGCCTGTTCTCGTTCAACAATCCGGCCGGCGCCTGCCCGACCTGCGACGGTCTGGGCGTACAGCAATATTTCGATCCGGATCGCGTGGTGCAAAACCCGGAGCTGTCGCTGGCCGGCGGCGCTATCCGCGGCTGGGATCGCCGTAACTTTTACTACTTCCAGATGCTGCGCTCGCTGGCCGAGCACCTGGATTTCGACATCGAAGCGCCGTTTGATTCGCTGAGCGACAAGGCTCGCAAAATCATCCTGTACGGCTCCGGCAAAGAGAGCATCGAGTTTAAATACATCAACGATCGCGGCGATACCTCCGTGCGTCGTCATCCGTTCGAAGGCGTGCTGCATAATATGGAGCGCCGTTACAAAGAGACGGAGTCCGCCGCAGTGCGCGAGGACCTGGCGAAGTTTATCAGCAACCGCGCCTGTGCGACCTGTGAAGGCACGCGTCTGCGCCGTGAGGCGCGCCACGTCTACGTTGAGAACACCACGCTGCCGACTATTTCGGATATGAGCATCGGCCATGCAATGGCGTTCTTCCAGAACATGAAGCTGAGCGGCCAGCGCGCCAAAATCGCCGAGAAAGTACTGAAAGAGATCGGCGATCGCCTGAAGTTTTTGGTTAACGTCGGCCTGAATTACCTGTCGATGTCCCGCTCTGCTGAAACGCTGTCGGGCGGCGAAGCACAGCGTATCCGTCTGGCGAGCCAGATCGGCGCCGGGCTGGTGGGCGTGATGTACGTGCTGGATGAGCCTTCTATCGGCCTGCACCAGCGCGATAACGAGCGCCTGCTGGAGACGCTGGTACACCTGCGCGATCTGGGCAACACCGTGATCGTGGTAGAGCATGATGAAGATGCGATCCGCGCTGCCGATCACGTGATTGATATCGGGCCGGGCGCGGGCGTGCACGGCGGCCAGGTGGTGGCGGAAGGCACCGTTGACGACATCATGGCCGTGAAGGAGTCGCTGACCGGACAGTACCTGAGCGGCGAGCGCGGTATTCAGGTGCCGGAAGAGCGCGTCAAAGCCGATGCCAGCAAAGTGCTGAAGCTGAGCGGCGCAAAAGGCAACAACCTGAAGGACGTCACGCTGACGCTGCCGGTTGGCCTGTTCAGCTGCATTACCGGCGTGTCCGGTTCCGGCAAGTCGACGCTGATCAACGATACGCTGTTCCCTATCGCGCAGCGCCAGCTGAACGGCGCCACCATCGCCGAGGCGGCACCCTATCGCGAAATTACCGGCATGGAGCATTTCGATAAGGTTATCGATATCGACCAAAGCCCGATCGGGCGTACGCCGCGCTCCAACCCGGCCACCTATACCGGCATCTTTACGCCGGTGCGCGAACTGTTTGCGGGCGTGCCGGAATCGCGCACGCGCGGCTATACGCCGGGCCGCTTCAGCTTTAACGTACGCGGCGGACGCTGCGAAGCCTGTCAGGGTGACGGCGTGATTAAGGTGGAAATGCACTTCCTGCCGGATATCTACGTGCCGTGCGACCAGTGTAAGGGCAAGCGCTATAACCGTGAGACGCTGGAGATTAAATACAAAGGCAAAAGCATTCACCAGGTGCTGGAGATGACTATCGAAGAAGCGCGCGAGTTCTTCGATGCGGTGCCTGCGCTGGCGCGTAAGCTACAAACGCTGATGGACGTGGGCCTTTCCTATATCCGTCTGGGGCAGTCGGCCACCACGCTTTCCGGCGGCGAGGCGCAGCGCGTCAAGCTGGCCCGCGAGCTGTCGAAGCGCGGCACCGGTCAGACGCTCTACATCCTGGATGAGCCGACCACCGGCCTGCACTTTGCCGATATCCAGCAGCTGCTGGCCGTGCTGCACCAGCTGCGCGATCAGGGCAATACCATCGTGGTGATTGAGCACAACCTGGACGTGATCAAAACGGCTGACTGGATTGTCGATCTCGGCCCGGAAGGCGGCAGCGGCGGCGGCGAGATCCTGGTCTCCGGCACGCCGGAAACGGTGGCGGAGTGCAAAGAGTCGCATACCGCACGCTTCCTTAAACCGCTACTGGCAAAGAAATAGTTTGCCACGAAGGCGCGAGTCGTTAACGGCTCGCGCCTTTTTTCCCTCTGCACTGCCGTTATCGCTTCCGCCATTTTCTTCCGCGTCTGCAATAAAACTTTCTTATTAGCGCCTGTTTTTTGTCATTTTCCCCTAAAACTTGCAGGATCAGGCAAGATTTAAACAGGTTCCGGCATACCCCTGCGCGGAACGGGCCACTATCCTTAATGAGCCGTGAGGCACACGCCATTCCATTATCAGGAGAGTCCATGAATATTACCCATGCTTATGCCGCTAAAAGCGCCGATGCAAAGCTTGCGCCTTTTGAATTCCAGCCGCGCGAACTGCGTGAGCACGACGTACAGATTGAAATTCTTTACTGCGGCGTCTGCCATTCCGATTTACACCAGGCCCGCAACGAGTGGAAAAACACCATTTTTCCCGTCGTACCGGGACATGAAATCGTAGGTCGCGTGACCGCCGTCGGCGGCCATACGCACAAGTATAAAATCGGCGATTTAGTCGGCGTCGGCTGTCTGGTTGATTCCTGCCGCACCTGCGACAGCTGTAAAGAAGACCTGGAGCAGTATTGCGAAAACGGCTTTACCGGCACCTATAACGGTGAAGATCGCGAAACCGGCGACATCACCTACGGCGGCTACTCAACGCAGATCGTCGTCAATGAAGACTTCGTGCTGCGCGTGCCGGAGAATCTGGATCCCGCAGGCGCCGCGCCGCTGCTGTGCGCCGGCATCACCACCTATTCGCCGCTGAGCCACTGGGGCGCAGGCCCGGGCAAAAAAGTCGGTATCGTGGGCCTGGGCGGTCTGGGCCATATGGGCGTGAAAATCGCACACGCGATGGGCGCGCATGTCGTGCTGTTCACCACCTCGCCTTCTAAGGTAGAAGACGGCAAACGCCTGGGCGCGGATGAAGTGGTGATTTCTAAAGATCCTGAGCAGATGGCACAGCACGCCAACAGCTTTGATTTTATCCTGAATACCGTGGCGGCTCCGCACGATTTGAACCCGTTTATCACGCTGCTGCGTCGCGACGGCAACATGACGCTGGTTGGCGCGCCGGAACACGATCATCCATCACCGCAGGTGTTTAACCTGATTTTCAAACGCCGCAGCATCGCCGGTTCGCTGATTGGCGGCATCAAAGAAACGCAGGAAATGCTGGATTTCTGCGGCAAGCACAACATCACCTCGGATATCGAGATGATCAAAATGGACGAAATCAACGAAGCCTACGAACGTATGCTGAAAAGCGACGTGAAGTACCGTTTTGTGATTGATATCGCCACGCTGCGCGGATAAACGTTCTTCAGGCATCCTGAAGCCCGATGGGTATCAGGGTGCCTGAGCCGCGTCTTCTTTCACTACGCCGTTCGCGTAGCCAGCGCCTGCTGAAGCGAGGCGTCGATCAGATAGTAAATCTGCGAATCCTTCAGCGAGCCATCCAGCAGCACGGTGCTCCAGTGCGTTTTATTCAGATGCGCGGCGGGCACCACATCGCTGTGCTTTTCCCGCAGTAAATCCGCCAGCGCGGGCGTCGACTTCAGAGTTACCGCAGGACGGTCGTCCACTTCATGTACCATCGCAAACAGCACGTCATCCACTTTTATCTGGGTCGCTTTCCAGTCGTTATGCACGACCTGCTCCGCGCCCGGCTTGTCCATGCAGTAAGAAAGTAAATCCGATACGTTCATGTCATTCCCCCTGTAGCGTGGCGATAATGCGGCGGCTGCCGCCGTGATTGCGATGCTCGCCCAGCCAGATGCCTTGCCAGGTGCCCAGCAGCAGCTTGCCACGGCTCACCGGCAGCGTCAGCGACACGCCCAGCGACGAAGATTTAATATGCGCAGGCATATCGTCCGCGCCTTCGTAATCATGCTCATAGTTCGCCTTTTCCGGCACCTGCCGCAAAAAATGGTTTTCCATGTCGCTTCTCACCGTGGGATCGCAATTTTCATTCAGCGTCAGCGAGGCGGAAGTATGCTGAAGCAGCAGATGCAGCAGGCCGACCTGCACATCGCCAAGCCGCCGCAGCTCCTGGACGATCTCGTCCGTTACCAGATGAAAGCCGCGGGATTTGGGATCCAGGGTGATTGTCTGCTGATACCACATCGTTATGCTCCTTAACTGAATACGTTCCGTTAAGTGTGCAGCATGATGGGAAAAGGTAAACCTGCGGAGGGAAAAAAGAGTGAAAAAGGCCGGACGGGCGTCCGGCCACAGCGGCTTACATGACCGCCGCGAAAGCTTCGGCAACCTGATGCACGTTCTCGTTGTTCAGGCCCGCCACGCACATACGCCCGCTGGCGATCAGATAGATGCCGAACTCGTCACGCAGGCGATCGACCTGTGCCGCGCTCAGACCGGTGTAGCTGAACATGCCGCGCTGCTTCAGCAGGTAATCGAAGTTTTTGCCCGGCACCGCCGTGGTCAGCACGTCCACCAGCGCCTGACGCATGGTGGAGATGCGCACGCGCATCGCCTCGACTTCCGCCAGCCACTGCGCTTTCAGCGCCGCGTCGTTCAGCACGCAGGCCACCACCTGAGCGCCGAAGTTTGGCGGGCTGGAGTAGTTGCGGCGCACGGTGGCCTTCAGCTGGCCCAGCACGCGGGAAGCTTCTTCCGCATCTTCACAGACTACGGAAAGACCGCCGACGCGCTCGCCGTACAGCGAGAAGATTTTTGAGAAAGAGTTGCTGACCAGCGCCGGTAAACCTGCGGCGGCAATCGCGCGGATCGCATAGGCGTCTTCTTCCATGCCTTCGCCAAAGCCCTGATAGGCAATATCCAGGAAGGGGATCAGATCGCGCTCTTTCAGTACCGCCGTCACGCTGTCCCACTGCTGGTTAGTCAGATCGGCGCCGGTTGGATTATGGCAGCAGGGATGCAGCAGCACGATGCTCTGCGGCGGCAGCGTCTTCAGCGTGGCGATCAGCTCTTCGAACTTCACGCCGTTGGTCGCATCGTCGTACCACGGATAGGTGTTTACCTGGAAACCCGCGCCGGAAAAGATCGCAATATGGTTTTCCCAGGTTGGGTTACTGACCCAGACCTGGGAGCCGGGAAAATACGCCTTGAGGAAATCCGCACCGACCTTCAGCGCGCCGGAGCCGCCAACGGTCTGGATGGTGGCAATACGCCCGGCCTGCAGCATTGGATGCTCTTGGCCAAACAGCAGCGGCGCAACCGCGCTGCGGTAGGACGGCAGCCCTTCCATCGGCAGATAGAGAGAAGCATCGTGCGCCTGCGCGTTCAGACGCGCTTCCGCTGCGGCCACCGCCTTCAGCTGAGGAATAACGCCCTGGCCGTCGTAATACAGCCCGATGCTCAGGTTAACCTTGTGGGGGCGCGTATCCTGCTTGTAGGTTTCCATTAGGGAAAGGATCGGATCGCCAGCATAGGCATCAACGTTTTGAAACACGGTGCAAATCTCCATTAATTAGTTGGTCGGACGCTGTGGCGCTCGCGGCCTTGCGCGACGAAGGGCGCCGCGCCTGGTTCAGACAGCGTAACGGCCAGGGCGGTGGTTCATGGCGATAATCAGGTTAAGGATCGCCGCGCCCGCAACCGAGGCCGCCAGCATCGGCAACGGCACCACAAACAGCGAGGCCAGTACCACGCAGGTATCGACCGCCATCTGTAATTTTCCGGCACGGATACCGTAACGATCCTGTAGCCATAACGCCAGAATATTCACGCCGCCCAGGCTGGCCTTATGGCGGAACAGTACTATAAACCCAATCCCCATAATGACGTTACCGAACAGCGTGGCGTAAAAGGGATCCAGCGCGGAAAAATGGATAAAAAGCGTATGCAGATGGGTAAACAGCGACACCAGGCCGACGGCGCTGAAGGTTTTAAGGGTAAACGCCCAGCCCATGCGCTTAACCGCCAGCCAGTAAAAAGGCAGGTTGATCAGGAAAAAAGCGAGGCCGAAAGAAGCGTGCGTCAGATAGCTAAGCAGAAAAGCGATACCTGCGGTGCTGCCGGTCAGGGCACCCGCGCTTTTTAACAGCATTACGCCAAACGAGACCATCAGCGTTCCAAACAGCAGCGCCAGCGCATCTTCGATAAAGGTATGGGGGACTTTAACAGGCTGAACGACGTTATCCATAAGGTTGATTCTCTGAGAAATAAACGCTGACTCAGCAAGAATCGCACCACTCTTTTGCCATTCGGGTGATGGCGAGACAAGTGATTGACTGGAAAGAATTAACCTTGTGCGCATTTACGGGGTAAAAGCATCAATATATGCATGAATAAGAGGAAACACGCTTATATCTCGCATGGCATACCCTGACCATGCACTAAATTGATCCACATCTGCACCAAAAAAGGGCTATTGGTCAGCCAAGCGTCATCATGCCGTTTTCTTTCAGGCGGGTGAGCACGACAGAGGTCTTAACATGCGACACGCTTCGATGTCCCGCCACCAGCTGGCTAATCAGCGCGCTCAACGCGGGCAAATCGGCGACGGCGACCTTCAGCAGGTAGTCGGCATCGCCGGTGGTTTTCCAGGCATCGACGATAGCCGTTTCTTCAGCCACCATGCGGGTAAAGCTGTCCACGTATTCAGCGGTGTGGTTAATCAGGCGGACTTCAATCAGGCCGATCAGGCCCAGCCCTACCGCATTAGCTGAAAGCCGTGCGTGATAGCCGAGGATCAGCCCCGCCTGCTCAAGGTTGATGCGGCGGCGGGAGCACTGCGAAGCGGAAAGCCCGACCAGATCGCTCAGCTCCTGGTTAGTCAGGCGGCCATTGCTTTCCAGCAGCGTCAGTATTTTGAAGTCATAATCATCGATCTGGGTCATCATTTATCCGGCGGCTAATTATTTTTCCTGCCGGACAGGTAAGCGCAGTTCCCGCCTCGTTGTCCAATACTATTTTCCTAAGGGAAAAACCGCTGCCGGGTAAACGCACGCTTATTGGTAATGGCTTTCTTGTCAGAGATTAATATTCAAAAAAATTACGAGAAGAACAGCAGGAGAGAATAAAGGGTTAGCGTATTGATATGCCTGAAGGCAATGAAAACCCTCTTCCAATAACGGCCGCTACCGGAAGAGGCAAAGAAAGAAGAGCTTATTCGTCGTCGTACTGCGGGCCGGCGTAGTTATCAAAGCGCGACCACTGGCCGTTAAAGGTCAGGCGCACCGTGCCGATAGGGCCGTTACGCTGCTTGCCCAGAATGATTTCCGCAATGCCTTTCAGATCGCTGTTTTCGTGGTAAACCTCGTCACGATAGATAAACATGATCAGGTCGGCATCCTGCTCGATGGAGCCGGACTCACGCAGATCGGAGTTAACGGGACGCTTATCGGCACGCTGTTCAAGAGAACGGTTAAGCTGCGACAGCGCCACGACCGGCACCTGCAGCTCTTTTGCCAGCGCCTTCAGCGAGCGGGAAATCTCGGCAATCTCCAGCGTACGGTTATCGGACAGCGCCGGGACGCGCATCAGCTGCAGGTAGTCGATCATAATCAGGCTTAACCCGCCGTGCTCACGGAAAATACGTCGCGCGCGCGAGCGCACTTCCGTTGGCGTCAGGCCGGAAGAGTCATCGATAAACATGTTCTTCTTCTCCAGCAGGATGCCCATCGTGCTGGAAATACGCGCCCAGTCTTCGTCATCCAGCTGGCCGGTACGAATACGGGTCTGGTCAACGCGGGAAAGCGAGGCCAGCATACGCATCATCAACTGTTCGCCGGGCATTTCCAGGCTGAAGATCAATACCGGTTTATCCTGCAACATCGCCGCGTTTTCGCAGAGGTTCATGGCAAACGTGGTTTTACCCATCGACGGACGCGCCGCCACGATAATCAAATCCGAGCGCTGGAGACCTGCGGTCTTCTTATTAAGATCCTGATAGCCGGTGTCAACGCCGGTTACGCCATCATGCGGCGTTTGGTAAAGCGATTCGATCCTGGAGATCGTCGCTTCCAGGATCTGATCGACGCTTTTCGGTCCTTCATCCTTGTTGGCGCGATTTTCGGCGATCTGGAAAACGCGGGATTCCGCCAGATCGAGCAGATCTTCGCTGGTGCGGCCTTGCGGATCGTAACCGGCATCGGCGATCTCGTTCGCCACCGCGATCATTTCGCGTACCACCGCACGTTCGCGTACGATATCGGCATAGGCGCCTATGTTCGCCGCACTTGGCGTATTTTTCGATAATTCAGCCAGGTAAGCGAAACCGCCGACCATGCTGAGTTCGCCTTTGGTTTCCAGCGACTCGGAAAGCGTGATCAGATCGATTGGCTTGCCCATTTCCAGCAGCCGCTGCATTTCGCTGAAGATCATGCGATGCGGACGACTAAAGAAGTCCTGCGCCACCACGCGCTCAGAGACGTTATCCCAGCGCTCGTTATCCAGCATCAGGCCGCCCAACACGGACTGCTCCGCTTCCAGCGAATGGGGCGGCAGCTTCAGCCCTTCCATTTGCCGGTCGCGCGGCTCACGGTTTTCATTGGATTTGTTGGTGGGTTTATTTCCTGCCATAGTGATGTAATACCTTGTGTGGGGACGCGCCAGTATACCCGTTTGACGGCCTTTCGTCCTCCATCAATCACGCGCAATCAACAGGAGTGACCATGCCAAAACGCATACAAATCAGTCAGCACGGCGGCCCGGAAGTGATGCAGATTATCGATGCGGCCATCCCGGAACCGGCCGCTGACGAGGTTGTGGTTGAGAACAAAGCGATAGGCATTAACTACATTGATACCTACGTGCGCAGCGGGCTTTATCCGGCTTCGCTGCCTTCTGGCCTGGGAACGGAAGCGGCTGGCGTGGTAAAGAGCGTGGGCGAAGGCGTGACTACGGTTAAGGTTGGCGATCGCGTGGTTTATGCGCAGTCGGCGCTGGGCGCCTACAGCGAATATCATGCCGTTGCGGCTGACAAGCTGGCGCTGCTGCCGGACGCCATCTCTTTTGAGCAGGCGGCGGCCTCGTTTCTGAAAGGGCTGACCGTGCATTACCTGCTGCGGCAGACCTACGTGGTACAGCCGGACGAAACCTTTCTGTTTCAGGCGGCGGCGGGCGGCGTAGGGCTGATCGCCTGCCAGTGGGCGAAAGCGCTGGGCGCGCATCTGATCGGCACCGTCGGCTCGGCGGAAAAAGCGGCAAGAGCCAAAGAGGCCGGCGCCTGGGAAACCATTAACTATCGCGAAGAAGATGTGGCAAAGCGCGTGCTGGAACTGACCAACGGCAAGAAAGTGCGCGTGGTGTACGACTCGGTAGGCAAGGATACCTGGGAAGCCTCGCTGGACTGCCTGCAGCGGCGCGGCCTGATGGTCAGCTTCGGCAACGCCTCCGGGCCGGTGACCGGGGTGAATTTATCAACGCTCACCCAGAAAGGATCGCTGTACGTGACCCGCCCTTCTCTTAACGGCTATATCACCAACGCCGATGCGCTGACGCAGGCCAGCAACGAGTTGTTTTCGCTGATAGCCAGCGGTGCGATTAAGGTAGAGGTGCCGGAACAGCAGAAGTTTGCGTTAACGGACGCGCAGCAGGCGCATAAAACATTGCAAAGCCGTGCCACTCAAGGCTCCTGCCTGCTGATCCCCTAAGGGCAAACGCGCAGGCCTGTCAGAAATAAGTGGGGCTTCCCGTAGGAAGCCCCTTTTTCTTTTTTATAGTTCGCGCTGGTTGTAGGGTCAGCGGCGATGAATTTCGGCAATTCAGTAAAATCATCCTGACAGAATTCATAAGTAAAAAATATGTTTAATTGCAAATTTGTCTGTGCGATCTGCCAGGTTGTGATCGACTCCGCATTACCTTTTGCAAACCTGGCGTCAACGCTCTGAAATTAGCGAGACATCCAGCGTGCTGTTTTTGACGGCGGTTTACGGTATGCGCGATAAATCCATACCGCGGCGACCGCCAGCGCCAGCCAAGGCAGCATTTTAATGACCACCATCAGCAAACCGGCGAACATCATCACTACGCTGGCGACAAACAGCGCCAGGATAATCCCCAGCAGCGAAACGCCCGTCAGCAGCAGCATGACAAAAAAGCCAAGCACGAAAAAGATTTCCATCAGCGTTCCTCCTGTTAAAGATGCTGTAGCACTATTACAAGATCCGTGCCAGAAACGCATTTCAGCTAAACCTTTGAATTTAATGAGAAAGGATAAAAGAACCGCACGGAGGGCCTGGTCAATATCGCTATTACCTGGCGCGATATTGACCAGGTAATAGCGAACCAGCAGCAGGCCGTGCTTTACAGGCGGTCATTCGAGGATTTCTGCCGGCCGCCGCTTACTGATAGCGCCTTTGGCCCGACGGCTTATACCGCTGTCGGCACCTTGTCGGCCACCAGCGCCAGCGCGGCTTCCAGCGTCTCTACGTTCGCACCCGGCTTGTGGGCATTTTCACTCAGATAACGACGCCACTGGCGTGCGCCAGGGATCCCCTGAAACAGCCCCAGCATATGGCGAGTGATATGGCCCAGGTAAGTTCCCTGCGCCAGTTCGCTTTCAATATAAGGGTACATTGAGCGCACCACCGCCACCGGATCGACCGCAGGACGATCGCAGCCAAACAGCTCCCGATCAACCTCTGCCAGCATTCCCGGATTTTGATAGGCTTCGCGGCCTACCATCACGCCATCCACATGCTGCAAATGCGCTTTGGCTTCCGCCAGCGACTTGATGCCGCCGTTAATTGACAGCGTCAAATGCGGAAAATCACGTTTCAGTTGATAAACGCGCTCGTAGTCCAGCGGCGGGATCTCGCGGTTCTCTTTCGGGCTGAGGCCGGAAAGCCAGGCTTTACGCGCATGGATAATAAACATGTCGCAGCCGCCCTGTTCCGATACCTGACGGATAAAATCGCAGAGAAACTCATAGCTGTCCTGCTCATCAATGCCGATACGGGTTTTTACCGTGACCGGAATCGACACGCGATCGCGCATGGCCTTCACCGCGTCCGCCACCAGCGCGGCTTCTCCCATCAGGCAGGCGCCGAAGCGTCCGTTCTGCACGCGGTCGGAAGGACAACCGACGTTCAGGTTGATCTCGTTATAGCCGCGAGCCTGCGCCAGTTCGGCACATTGCGCCAGCGCAAGCGGATCGCTGCCGCCAAGCTGCAGGGCGACCGGCTGCTCCTGCTGGTTCCAGGCCAGATAGTCGCCTTTACCATGAATAATGGCGCCGGTGGTGACCATCTCGGTGTAAAGCAGCGCCTGACGGCTCAGCTGACGGTGAAAGTAGCGGCAGTGGCGGTCGGTCCAGTCCAGCATTGGCGCAACGGAAAAACGGTGGGCAGGTAAATTTTGGGTCATAAAGCGCAAAGACTCTGATTAACAAATGACGATAATGTGCGCAATGATAGCATGACTGCCCGCAATCGCTAAACGGGCTGTAAGGGCGCACGGTGATGCGCCCCTGAGAGAAATCAGAACGTGAAGTTAAGCTGGGCTACCGCGCCCCAGGTATTGTCATTGCCCCGCATTCCGGCCAGGTCCAGATGTACCTTGTTAAACGGCGACACGCCAAAACCGGCGGTGACCACGTTGGTATCGTTAGACTTCATATCCGCACGATAACCTGCACGCAGCTGCAGCCAGTCCAGTACGCGATACTCCGCGCCCACGCCTGCATACTGGCTGTCTTCCACCGTTTTAAACCGTTTAGTCGGCGTGGCGTCCACATCCAGCGCCGCCGTCAGCCGCTCGGTATGATAAGAGACGCCAGGCGTCACTACCGGGCGGATCTGGTAAGTATCCTTGTAGCCGTTCACTTCGCGGGTATCGATATCGCGGGCAATCAGGTTCTGCGCGCTGACGCCCAGCGTCCAGTTATCGTTCAGATCGGTCGCCGCACCGGCATCCATGTTGAAACCGGTATTGGAATTTTTATAGCGCCCTTTGGTGAAATCCGACTTGTCGTAGTTATAAACGGAGGCGCTATAGTTATAGAGATAAGTCTTCTGGATCTTCGGCGTGATGCCAAACGAAACCGGATGACCGGCAATATTGAACTCATGCGCCACGGCAACGCCGTAGTCATAAACTATGGCGCCGCGTCCCAGCGCTGACGAGGTCAGCGAGTCCTGCGCGCCCGGCCGTGGAAAATCGGTGCCGTCGGCAATGCGCTGCAAATAGTCGATATCGCCCTGGCTGACGTTCGCCGTCACGTGCGCCGTACCGTAAGCTTTCGCCACGAAGGCAAAAGGCAGCACTTCGTTCGGCACGGTCACCGCCACGGCCGCGCCTGCCGTAGCCCAGGCTTTGTTGCCCTTGATGCCGCGCAGCTGGCTCGCCAGATCGCCGGCCGCCGCCCGCACGCGTGGATAATTCAGGCTGATGGGATCCTGCTCGGCAATGTCCTGATAGCGGTCAACGCTGTCGCTCAGGTCATCCACTTTATCGATGAGCTTGTGCTTATCCGTCAGCTGCGCGCCAGCGGCCGGAAGAATAATACTGACATCGTCTTCCGGCTGGGCTTTCGTCATCAGCGCCGGGTTAGCCAGCACCGCCGTGCCATAGGTTGAAGAGGCTACGCCCGTGCCACCCATCGCATCGTTGCGAGCGTCGTAGTAGTTGCCAGCGGCCAGAGCGCTTAGCGGAGCCAGAAACAGCACGGGAAATACAACCGGTCGGGTGAATCTGTTCAGCTTAAATTTTTTGACCATTTACTTCTAACCCTTCAACAAAGGAGACAGCGCCTGAAGCGCGACAAGTGTGATTGTCCGTATAATGGGCCGAACGGCGCTAAGTCATTAGCCTGAACTAAGTCAAATTACCGGGGCTTTTCTGCTCATTGCACGGCTTTTAATCTGCTAGCTGGCTTGAAAATAAGCCGTGTTTTCAACGTCTGCTGTGGAAAGGTTTACAAATATTTAAGTAAATGTAGCCAAAACATTTCAGAGTGCAACCGTTATTGACGGTCTTCTTTAGTAATGAATGGTACAACGCAGTTGATGACAAAGGTGAGCTTCCGCTCTTCGGATTTGACTGAAATTTTTTGCGGGCATAGCGATGAAGGGAGACGCTCAGGCGGGAAGCCGGAAGCGCGGCGTTTTTATCGGCGCTGTGATAATATAACGTGCTAAGCCAGCCTGGGGAGATCTATGAACATTAACAGTCCTGAAAATATTCTGTCGCAGGCGGAAGCTATCTGTCAGCAGCGCAACGTCAGGCTGACGCCTCAGCGTCTGGAGGTGCTGCGGCTGATGAGCCAGCACCACGGCGCGATCAGCGCGTACGACCTGCTGGACCTGCTGCGCGCCAGCGAACCGCAGGCCAAACCGCCCACTATCTATCGGGCATTGGACTTTCTGCTGGAGCAGGGATTCGTGCATCGCGTGGAGTCCACCAACAGCTATGTCGTCTGCCATCATTTCGAAGAGCCTGCGCATACCTCGGCGATGCTGATCTGCGACCGCTGCGGCGGCGTAGCGGAGCAACATGCGGAAGGCGTGCAGGATATTCTGAAGTCCCTGTCGCGGGCAGCGGGCTTTGCGCTGACCAACAGCGTGATTGAAGCGCACGGATTGTGCCAAAGCTGCGTTGAGGTGGAAGCCTGCCAGCATCAGGATGCGTGCCAGCACGATCATACGCTTGGGACAAAAAAGCGCGGTCGTTGAAACGGTCAACCATCAGAATAATTTAAGCGGCGGGATCGCGCCAGACAAAACAACAAGGGCAGCGCCAGAAGCGCTGCCCTTGCTTTAGAAGGCTATCCGGAGAATCGGCCCTGGCAGTGCCAGTCAGCCTTTCCGGAGGCTATCTTATCAGAAACGATGGTTATTGCTGGTTTCCCAGTCGCCCAGCTCTTTCTCAGCCTGGTCTTTAGTGTAGCCATAACGTTCCTGAATTTTACCGACCAGCTGATCGCGTTTACCTTCTACGACGGTCATGTCGTCATCGGTCAGCTTGCCCCATTTTTCTTTAAATTTACCTTTTAACTGTTTCCAGTTACCGCCGGCTTCGTCTTTATTCATCTTGTTTCTCCTTAACCTTAGGTGATAACAGCTTATCGTTACAGCAAAACCACTGACAGCAACATAAAACGCTGCCCAAATGCTTAACGTACAGATAATTGTAGTAGAAGATGGCAGGTTTGCACGGCGAGGCGGCGTATTTTTCTAAAAAAAAGCGAAGCGGCACGGGCCGGGCAGCAAAAATCGCGCGGGCTCGGATACTTAAGAAGCGGGAGAACAGAAGCGCTGAGGCGATTTTGCCGGTTCGATCGAAGGGAGCGGGAAGCGACGGATGCCAACAGAGAGTAACCGCCCATACGGAATGCCAACACACAATAACGCCAATGCGGAATACCAACAGGCAGTAAATATCAGCGTGGGATACGAAAAGACAATAAACGCTAAATACGAACAGGAGCGGGCATCGATATATGTCGGACAGAACTACGATGGCTTGCGCTCCACAGGAGACATTCAGGCACGTTCAGACAATATGGCAGGGGCAGACAACAACCGTAGGTGCGGTCAGACAATATGGCAGGGGCATACAGCAGAAGGATTCAGACAATATGAGAGGTGCGAAATAAAAGCCGTAGGCGATACGCCCGCCGGTAGAAGCAAGCCTCTGCGTCATCGCAACGACGCAGAGGCGGCACGGCGTCTGGCTATTACAGCCAGCTACCGTTGCGGATCACGCCGACGGCAAGCCCTTCGATAGAGAAGGTATGCTCACGCAGATCCACCACAATCGGCTGGAACTCGCTGTTTTCCGGCAGCAGCTGCACAATGTTGCCCTGCTTTTTCAGGCGCTTGACGGTGACTTCATCATCAATACGCGCTACCACGACCTGGCCATTGCGCACGTCCTGGGTTTTATGAACCGCCAGCAGGTCGCCATCCATAATGCCGATATCCTTCATCGACATGCCGCTAACGCGCAGCAGGAAATCCGCGCCCGGCTTAAACAGATCGGGATCGACCTGGTAATGGCCTTCGATATGCTGTTCCGCCAGCAGCGGTTCGCCTGCCGCCACGCGGCCAATCAGCGGCAGGCCATCGACTTCTTCCATCATCAGGCGGATACCGCGTGATGCGCCGGAAACGATCTCGATAACGCCTTTACGCGCCAGCGCCTTCAGGTGTTCTTCAGCCGCATTCGGGGAGCGGAAGCCGAGCTGAGCGGCAATCTCTGCCCGCGTCGGCGGCATGCCGGTCTGGTTAATATGCTGGCGAATCAGGTCATAGACCTGCTGCTGCCTTGCCGTTAGTGCTTTCATCCCGCCCCCTGGTTGTTTATACAGTCGACTGTGAGTATATACAGGTATTTCGTCAATGAAAACCTCAAGCCGGATAAAAAACCATGGTGATAGCTATTTAGCCCGGCGGCTGGTGAGAAAGCAGAATCGTCAGCCAGACAAAAACCGCTAACAGAATAGCTAACAGCACGGCAGCTGAGCCCATATCTTTGGCGCGCCCGGAAAGCTCGTGGAACTCATTGCCCAGCCTGTCGACCACGGCTTCTATCGCGCTGTTGAGGATTTCCACAATCACCACCAGCGCGACGGAGCCAATCAGCATGACTCTGGCCAAAGGCGTCACGTCCAGCCAGCAGGCGATAATAATCGCCACTACCGCCGCAACCACTTCCTGGCGGAAAGCCGCCTCGTGTTGCCAGGCCGCCCGTAATCCTTTCCAGGAATACCCCGCAGCTTTAATGATCCGCGTTAAACCCGAGGCGTTATTTGCCATAATCAGGGAACCCTTTGTTCTGTTTAGCGTCAATGTCAGGGTAGCGCACATTTTGCAACACCACAGATCTCATGCAAGGATTCTGGTATGCTTGCGGCGCTTTGCTAACAAGAGGCTTTATGTTGTCTATGTCAGGTTGGCGTAACTTATATTACAAATTATTGAATTTACCGGTAAAAATGCTGGTAAAAAGTAAAGCGATCCCTGCCGAGCCGGTCGTTGAGCTGGGGCTGGATACGTCGCGTCCTATTATGTATGTGCTGCCATACGATTCAAAGGCCGATTTGCTGGCGCTGCGTGAGCAGTGTCGCAAAGAGGATCTGCCCGATCCTTTAGACCCGCTGGAGATCGACGGCACGCTGCTGCCCCGCTACGTCTTTATTCATGATGGCCCGCGCGTATTTCCTTATTACGCGGCCAATCCGGAATCCGTAAAGACGTTTCACGACTATCTGGATCTCCATCGCAGCAACCCGCTGCTGGACGTGCAGATGGTGCCCGTCTCGATTATGTTTGGTCGGGCGCCGGGGCGTGAAGTTCAGGGCGAAAGCCAGCCGCATCTGCGCGTGCTGAACGGCATTCAGAAATTTATCGCCGTCCTGTGGCTGGGCCGCGACAGCTTTGTGCGTTTCTCGCCGATGGTGTCGCTGCGCCGTATGGCAACCGAGCACGGCACCGATAAAACCATCGCCCAGAAGCTGGCGCGCGTGGCCAGAATGCACTTTGCCCGTCAGCGCCTTGCCGCAGTCGGCCCGCGTCTGCCTGTGCGTCAGGATCTGTTCAACAAGCTCTTACAGTCCAAGGCTATCGCCAAGGCCGTAGAGGACGAAGCGCGCAGTAAGAAAATCTCCCATGAGAAGGCGCAGCAGAACGCCATTGAGCTGATGGAAGAAGTTGCCGCGGATTTCTCCTACGAGGCAATCCGTCTGACCGACAGGATCATGGGCTGGACGTGGAGCAAGCTCTATCAGGGCATCAACGTCAACGGCGGCGAGCGCGTGCGTCAGCTGGCGCAGGACGGCCATGAAATCGTTTACGTGCCGTGCCACCGCAGCCATATGGATTACCTGCTGCTCTCCTACGTGCTTTATCACCAGGGCCTGGTGCCGCCGCATATCGCTGCGGGCATCAACCTGAACTTCTGGCCGGCCGGCCCGATTTTCCGTCGCCTGGGCGCGTTCTTTATTCGCCGCACGTTTAAGGGCAACAAGCTCTACTCCACCGTTTTCCGCGAATACCTGGGCGAGCTGTTCACCCGTGGCTATTCCGTGGAGTACTTTGTGGAAGGCGGCCGTTCCCGAACCGGACGCCTGCTCGATCCAAAAACCGGCACGCTGTCGATGACCATTCAGGCGATGCTGCGCGGCGGCAACCGCCCGATTACGCTGGTGCCGATTTACATCGGCTACGAGCACGTCATGGAAGTTGGCACCTATGCCAAAGAGCTGCGCGGCGCGACCAAAGAAAAAGAAGGCTTTATGCAGATGGTGCGCGGGCTGCGCAAGCTGCGCAATCTGGGCCAGGGCTACGTCAACTTCGGTGAACCGCTGCCGCTGGTGGCTTACCTGAACAAGCACGTGCCGGAATGGCGCGACGCTATCGACCCGATCGAATCCCAGCGTCCGGCCTGGCTGACGCCAGCGGTCAACGATATCGCCCAGCGCGTCATGGTGCGGATCAATAACGCGGGCGCGGCCAACGCCATGAACCTGTGCGTTACCGCGCTGCTGGCTTCCCGTCAGCGTTCGCTAACCCGTGAGCAGCTGGTGGAACAGCTGGACTGCTATATTCAGCTGCTGCGCAACGTGCCTTATTCGCCGGACGCCACCGTGCCGGACATGACGCCGGAAGCGCTCCTGGATCATGCGCTCAGCATGAACAAGTTCGAGATCGAGCAGGATAATATCGGCGAGATCATCGTGCTGCCGCGCGAGCAGGCGGTGCTGATGACCTATTACCGCAACAACGTTCACCACATGCTGGTGATGCCGTCGGTGATTGCGGTAATTTTGATGCAGCATCAGGAGCTGACGCGCGCCGAGCTGCTGCGCCAGGTCAGCGTGATCTATCCTATGCTGAAAAGCGAGCTGTTCCTGCACTGGGAAAAAGACGAGCTGCCGGGCGTGCTGGATCCGCTGGTCAGCGAAATGGCGCGTCAGGGTTTGTTGACCGCCGACGAGCAGACGCAAACGCTACGCCTCAGCCCTGCCCGTTTCCATACGCTACAGCTGCTGGCGGCCGGTGTGCGGGAGACGCTACAGCGCTACGCCATCACCTTTTCTATCCTCAGCGCCAATCCGTCGATCAACCGCGGTACGCTGGAGAAAGAGAGCCGCACCATGGCGCAGCGCCTGTCGGTGCTGCACGGCATCAACGCGCCGGAATTCTTCGATAAGGCGGTGTTCTCGACGCTGGTGCTGACGCTGCGTGATGAAGGCTATATCAGCGATACCGGCGATGCGCACTATGAAAGAACGCATAAGGTCTATCAGCTGCTGGCCGATCTGATCAGCCAGGAAGTGCGGATGACCATTGAAAGCGCGCTGACATACGAGTAGGTAAGAGATAAAAAAAAGGCCGGCATGAGCATCACACCGGCCTTTTTTATTGGCTGTCGATCAGCCAGAAAACGGCGCACAGCTCAAAGCAATGCCGACAAACAGGATCAGCCCCACATAGTTGTTATTCAGAAAGCCACGAAAGCAGGCATCACGTTCGCGAGCGCTAATCAGCTTTTGCTGATAAATAAACAGCGCCGCCGCCGCCAGCAGCGAGCAGTAAAAAGGCGCCCCCAGCTGCGTCAGCCAGCCGATGGCGGCCATCAGCCCCAGCGTGGCCAGCTGCAACAGGCCGATAATCAGCTTATCAAAACGGCCAAACAGGATGGCGGTGGATTTGACGCCGATTTTTAAATCGTCATCCCTGTCCACCATCGCATACTGCGTGTCGTAAGCGACCGTCCAACAAATATTGGCGAAAAACAGCAGCCAACAGGCCAGCGGCACCGTTTCGCTGACCGCCGCCCAGCCCATCGGAATGGCCCAGCCAAACGCCGCGCCCAGCACCACCTGCGGCAGATGGGTGTAGCGCTTCATAAACGGATAGATCCACGCCAGCGCCAGGCCGCCAAAAGAGAGCAGGATGGTCATCAGATTCATGGTCAGCACCAGGCAAAACGACACCAGCACCAGACCGCCAAACAAAAATTTCGCCTCCGTCGAGGTGACTGCGCCGCTCGGTAGCGGCCGCGATCGCGTGCGTTTGACGTGTCCGTCTATCTTGCGATCGGCAAAGTCGTTAACCACACAGCCCGCCGCGCGCATAAAGAAGACGCCCAGCGTAAACACCACCAGCACGTTGAGCGGCGGCACGCGCAGCCCGGCCAGCCATAGCGCCCAGAAAGTCGGCCACAGCAGCAGCAGCGAGCCGATTGGCTTATCAATCCGCATCAGGCGACTGTAGGCCTGAAGCTTACTGACAGGTAAAGATTTTTCCATCTACTTCTTCCTTTCGGCCTGAACGGCGTGATAAAGCGGCGCAGGCGGTAAAAACAGTTCGGTCAGCAGCAGCGGCTTGCCGGAAAGGCGCAGCAGCGAGCGGCGACCCCACAGGTCGTGGCTGCGTCCCGGTTCGATAAAATCGCGGCTGAGCGTCGACGAGGCGAAAAGATAGCGCCCCAGCGGCTGGCTGCCAAGCTGTTGCAGCTTCTGCTCCGGCCCTTGTAGCGTGGATTCCGGCAGGATGGTGCGGGCCGCCAGCCAGGCTTCGCCATCGCCGCACAGCAGGATTTCCCGCAGCCAGTAGCGCGGCTCTTCAGGCAGCAGCAGCGCATCCGCGCCGGCCTCTTCCGCCCCGATAAAGCCCTCGCGCAGGATCTCAACGGTAACTTTTTCGCAGTGGCGTTCAAAGCGGCGGGTCATGGAATCTTCTTCCATCAGCCAGTCAAGCAGCGACGGCGTCAGCTGGGGCGAAGAGAGTGGAAGCCATTCGATAGCGTGCAGCTGCGTCAGCGCGCGGTTGGTCATTGCGCTTCTCCGGACAGTAAAATGGGGCTAGCGTAGCACAAGGCAAAAGGCGTTAAACAGAATTTTAACAGGATAGCGAAGCGGAAAGCCGCCCCGGTAGGACGGCCTCCTGGCTTACTTGCCTGCTGCGTTAACGATCACCGTGATGGAATTATGGGACAGCTCCCACTTCCCTTCTCCGGATGACCACAGCGCACCAGAAACAACGAGCACGATACAAAGATACCGTTTCATTGTGCGGCCCTGCTAAAGGCCGCTTCGCAATGCCACCACCGGAGATGTAACTGCGAATGCAAGCACTTGGGAGTACTTGCGTTTACGGCCGTTGGAAATCCTTTTCCCAATCCGGTGCCCGCTTGCTTAAGACGGCGAAAAGGCCCGCCCGCATTGTACGCTAAACAAGCAGTTTGTACACTTGACAGACATTCTTCAAAAGGACATTCTATGAGCACTTGGGAGTGCTTGCGTTAAATCAGCAATCAACCTGCTGGCAAGGCCGCTTACCTGGCCAGCGCAAAAAAACCGCCGTTAAAGGCGGTTTTTTTGTTTCTGCCCTTGGGCGAAAAGCTGCCGCTTCGTCAGCCCACAAAGCGTCTTCCTGCCTATTCGCGTTTCAGGCGGTTGCTGTTCGCCAGCCACAGCGTCACCACCAGGATCAGGATCGCGACAGAATAGGCCAGCGTGTCGAGCGGATTCTTATGATCGACGATGATCAGGCGGATAATAGCCGTGATGCCGATATACACAAAGTAGCGCAGCGGGAAGTGGTAGCCGGACTGGAAGTACTTCACAATCAGCGCAATAAATTCAAAGTACAGAAAGTAGATCACAATCCCTTCGATCAGCAGATACGAAGAGGTCTGCTCGCCGGTATTCAGCAGCACGTTGGCCAGATGAAACGTCTCTTTTCCTAAAAAAACGGCCAGAATACCGGCCAGTGAAATCAGGCCTACGTTCAGCACCATCTGTAAAAACCAGGCAATACGCGTGGCGTTAATCATTATCATCCTCTGCAAATACGATTTCCCGTCAGATCATCCTGACCGCCACAATATGCTTTAGTGTGAGCTGCTTCACAAGTTTTCCGCAGGCCAGCCGCCCGCAACAGGCATAAAAAAAGGGGCGAAAATTCGCCCCTTGCTGTGCACCCTAGCGGAAGTCTTTGTCCCGATCGGTGGTCATATCGTAAAGCTGATACTTGCGGCCCAGCATCTGACCGCCGTCGCGCGTCAGCGGCGTCCAGTTGACCTGCGCGCGTCCACGCGTCGGCGAAGCGGTAAACAGATCCATCGGAATAGAAATGTAGAAGCCTTTGGTGAAGTCGCCTTCGCCATACTCCTCCGCCGAAACGTTGGTTTTGGTGGCGTAAGCGCCGACGATCACGCCACTGTCGAACTGACGGGAAACGTCCAGCGTCGCCCCTTTGTCCTCGGCCAGATACTGACCCACGCTCGCCTTCACCAGCACCTGATGGTTAAAGAAGGAGGGACGCCAGTAGGCGGTCAGATTACCGACTTTCGCATTGTAGTCGGTGAACTGCATCATGTTGTCCCAGTCGCGCTGCTTGACGTAGTTAGCGTCAACGCCGAACGCCCAGTCGGAATCAAGCGGACGATAAAGGAGTTCGCCGCCCACGCCGCCATACATCGTTTCCAGATAGCCGCCGTAAACCTGCCCGTAAAAGCCGTTGCCCAGGGAGTGCATATAGTTGGCTTGCAGGTTATTTACGTAGACGTTGTTGTCAACATAGTCGCGGATATGGGTACGGACGCGCGGCAGCGAGGAATCGGCCGGCGCGCCGTTATAGGTGAACTTATCGTAATTGTTCGCCAGGTTGCCGAAGACGCTGCCGTCCACCAGCAAATGATCGGTCAGCCAGTAGTTGGCGCTGGCCATCACGCCGACCTGGTACAGATAGAAGCTTTCCGGCCCGCCGACGGACTGGTTCAGCACCGGTGACAGGCTGGCGTTAAAGCGATCCGCGTCGATGTAATAGCCCTGCTCGGTATGGCCAGGATCGGACGGGTTAACCCGCTTCTGATCCAGCATTTTTTCTTTGCCGAGCGGATAGCCTTCCAGCTGCTGACGCAGGCTGTCGGTGCTGGTTTCCGTAGTGACCTGCGGCATATTGTTGCGCGTTTCGGTCACGTTCAGTTTTTCGATGTTCTGCGGCAGCGCATTCATCATGATCACATTGGCGCGATCGATCCCTTCCTGGGTATTGCGATATTTTACCTGCTGACCGGAAACATAAAGCGTGTCGCCCTTCACCTGAATTCTTGGCCCCACCAGGCCCGCATTATATTTCAGGTCGGTCAGCTGGTTCGCCACCACCGTCGGCTCGAGGAATTCGCCCTGCGGCTGTGGATTATAAGCTGGCTTAGGCGCATCCACCGAGGCGGTATGCAGATCGTTGAAGTTGGTGCGCAGCGTAAAGCCCGCCATCAGCGTGTTGCCACGCTCGTAGCTGACGTTAACGTCGGCCCAGTCGGTGATGCGATAAATAGCCCCAACGTTGACTTTACTTTTCTGCTCCAGGCGACCGGCAAAATCATCCTGATAGTCGTTGCCTTCGTATTCCACCTTCAGACGCAGCGGCTGCCATGGCGTCTGGTATTCAATGCCGCCGAAAATAGCCGCCGGGCCTTTAAACAGATCTTTGTCGCTGACCGAACCGGCGGTGCCGTTGGTGTTGGAGCGGTAGCAGTAGCTGCTGTCCGCCTCGCAGAACGGGTTTTTGACCGTGCCGCTGTTGCCGAGATAGCCGAAGCCCAGCCCGACGGTGAAGTCAAACGGCCCCCAGGCTTTGCTGGCAACCATATATTCGCTGTCGAACAGTCCTGTACCGCCCAGGTCGCGCGCACCGACGGAGACTTCCGGCAACCAGTAGCCTTCCTGCCACAGTCGCGCTTTAAGATCGAACGCCTTGTCTTTATAGGACTGGCTGCCGCTGAAGCTTTCCACGGCGCTGTAGCGACGGGTTTTCACGTCGGTATAGCGGATGGTGGCTTCCAGCCACGGGAAAAGCTGCACCGAGGAGGAATAGAAGCGGTACTGATCGTTATAGCGGTAGTTCAGGCTGAATTCGCCATCTTTCGCCATACGCGCCGTCGGCACCTGCAGCAGGCCCACGCCGCCAAAGTCGGACTGCGATGGCCCGACAGGATCCGCAGCCTGAGCCTGGCAAGCGCAGGCCACGGACATCGCCAGCAGGCTGAGAAGGTAAGTTTTTTTCATCAGTCAGGGATCCGGTGCGTCAAAACAGAAATAATTTGCTGGTTAAGATCCGGGCCGTCAGGCAGCGACCAGGCAGAAAAGCCAACGTAAATGATGCTGCCCGCGTCGGGTTCAACATCGCGGCGATTCCAGTAGGCGACCGGCACCTGCTCGGTTTTGCCGGTAG
This sequence comes from Erwinia plantamica, assembly GCF_043420595.1. Lineage (NCBI taxonomy): Bacteria > Pseudomonadati > Pseudomonadota > Gammaproteobacteria > Enterobacterales > Erwiniaceae > Erwinia > Erwinia plantamica. The sequence continues at coordinate 16,625 of NZ_JBGCUC010000008.1, read as the reverse complement.
GCGCGATCAGCGTGACGAAATTGCGCTCGCCGCCGTCCAGACGCTCGTGGTCAGCCAGATAGTCAACCACGCTGCGGCCCGCCACCCAGGTTGTTTTGCCGCTGTTATTCGCCAGACCGGCGATCGTCAGGCTGCCGGGTTTTTGCAGCGTATAGACGCTGTATTCACCCTCCAGCCGACGGTTCTCTTCAGGGCGCAGGCGCACCCAGTCCGGATCGAGGTTCACAATCTGACGACCCGTGACCTTAATGGCGGCAATCTGCTGGTAAAGGTTATCGACAACCGCGGCTTTTTCGCCGTCGTCGTCGGCGCGTAATTCCGCGCTCCAGCTTTTCAGACGCGCCAGCAGCTGCTGCTGTTGCTGTACCGCCGCTGCCGTCGCCAGCTTTTCGCTGATAACCGTGCCTGGCCACCAGGTACCTGCCAGCGCGGGGCTTGCCGTCAGCTGCGCCAGGTTTTGCGCATGGCTGACCAGCGCAGTTTCGCTGCGATCCGGCGAGAAGACGGTGACTTCGCTGTCGGCGCACACGTTCAGTGACACGCAGGCGGCGAGGCCTGCGAGGAGATAAGTAATATTTTTCATGATTTTGCAGGCTTCAGGATGGTGGTTTCAACGGAGACGTCGTCGCCGCCCAGCGTCTGCCGCGACTGGCGAACCTGGCCGGTAGTCGTGTCGATCCAGAAAATATTGCGCCAGGTTTTACCGTCGGCCGTGACCTCTTCCTGCCAGACGCGGCAGGCGACGCGGTGCCCTGTCAGGTCAAGTACCTCATCCTGCAAACGCGTAAAGCGCGATACCGCCGTCGCGGCGTGGAAGCGGCCCGCTGCCGACCAGGTCAGTTGGCGTGTCCAGCCTGCGCCATCGGTCAGATGCAGCGGATCGGCCAGCGGATCCTGAGCAAGGTTGCTCACCTCATGCAGGTTGTCCGCCAGGCCTAACGTTTTCACTACGCGGCCATGCTGCGTGACGATCATGGTGCGATCGCGCGTGATCCATTTTTGCTGGCCGTTTTCGTCAAAGCCCAGCACCACAAAAATACGCTGGCCGTTGTTAACGCGCAGATACATGCTGGCATAGGGCAGGCCTTCGACCTGCTCTGCCGTTACCTCGACGTCGTCCGGCCCGAGCAGAGCGAGTTTTACCGTCTCCCCCAGGCTTTTTTGTGTTTGTGTGCAGCCCTGGGCAAGCAGGCATAAAAGCAGCAGTGGTAGGTAGCGCACTGGTGTAAGTTCCTGAATGAAGTCTGAAAATATCAAAAAATAACCACACAAGCGTGTGGTTATGATTAATTTACTGCACTTAACGAGTGGTGCTGGTGGTGGTAGTAGTCGTGGTTCCGGTGTTGGAACCGTTACCGCCGCTGCTTGCTGCCAGCGCCACGCCAACCAGCGCGCCAAGCGCGCCCACACCCACTGCCGTGGTCGTCCCGGCGGAAAGGGTTCCCGCCGAGGCGCCCGCTGCGGCACCGGCCTCTTCAGGCGCGGCAAACGCGGCGGAAGCAGTCGCTAAGTACGCTACGGCTGCAGCAGCACATAAGACTTTTTTCATACAAAATCCTTCATAGAATGAATGGATAACTCGCCTGAAAGATTTCAGACCGGCTCATTATAAGGCAATAAATTACCAGAATTCAGGACGGTTAAACGCGCTGGCTGCTGCCGCTTCGCTGTGTGAAACAGAAACATTTTTGGAGGGATAAGGCAACAATTGGTCAATAAACTCGTTATATCGCTATTTATCGCTGCCATAACGCGACAAGTTAGCGCCATTCACTACCGATTGTGATTAAAACGGGCGTTTTATGGGCAAAAAATGCGGCAGCGCGCTTTTTCTGTTAAAAGTGCATTTTATCAGTGAGTTAAATGTATTTACTCAGCGTTTTAAGCGCATCGAACGAGAATACGTTTCGGACTATTCCTGCCATAAATTGACTTAGCGGCCTGAAATTTAAGAATTTCCTTAGCCAGGCAGCAGGTCATTCAGCAATTATTGGAAGAGGAATTGACCTTAAACTCTGTCACAGCGCCGCATTCGTCAGGGCCAGCGGGAAACCGCGTCGCTGTCAAACAGGACCACCAGTAGGTAAAGATGGATCTGATAAACGCATTATGCAGCTAAAAAAGGCCGGCGCGATGGCCGACCTTCAGACTTTGCGCTGCGCCAGCAGAGAGCCGGACGCGTGTCAGCTGTTTCAGCCGCGCCAGTTTTTGTAGCGGTTGATCAGGCCGTTGGTGGAGCTGTCATGGCTTGCCACCTGCTCGCCGCCGGAAAGCTCAGGCAGGATGCGGTTAGCCAGCTGTTTACCCAGCTCCACGCCCCACTGATCGAAGGTGAAGATGTTCAGGATAGCGCCCTGGGTAAAGATTTTGTGCTCGTACAGCGCAATCAACGCACCCAGGCTGAACGGGTTGATTTCACGCAGCAGAATGGAGTTGGTCGGACGGTTCCCTTCAAACACTTTGAACGGCACGATGTGCCCGACGGACTGCGCATCTTTGCCCGCATCAGCGAACTCTTTCTCTACCGTTTCGCGAGATTTGCCGAACGCCAGCGCTTCGGTCTGTGCGAAGAAGTTAGAGAGCAGCTTGGCGTGATGATCGCCCAGCTGGTTGTGGCTGACGGCCGGCGCGATAAAGTCGCACGGCACCAGCTTGGTGCCCTGGTGGATCAGCTGATAGAAGGCGTGCTGACCGTTGGTGCCAGGCTCGCCCCAGATGATCGGGCCGGTTTCATAGCTGACAGGGTTGCCGTTGCGATCGACATATTTGCCGTTCGACTCCATATTGCCCTGCTGGAAGTAGGCGGCAAAACGATGCATGTACTGGTCGTAAGGCAGGATAGCTTCGGTTTCGGCACCGAAGAAGTTGTTATACCAAATGCCGATCAGCGCCAGGATCACCGGCAGGTTTTGCTCCGCAGGCGTGTTGGCGAAGTGGTTGTCCATCGCGTGGGCGCCGCTCAGCAGCTGCTCGAAGTTATCGAAGCCAATGGACAGCACGATAGAGAGGCCAATCGCCGACCAGAGCGAATAGCGGCCGCCGACCCAGTCCCAGAACTCAAACATATTGGCGGTGTCGATGCCGAACTCGCCCACGGCTTTGGCATTGGTAGAGAGCGCGGCGAAATGTTTCGCTACGTGCTGCTCGTCGCCCGCCGCCTTCAGGAACCAGTCACGCGCGCTGTGGGCGTTGGTCATGGTTTCCTGGGTGGTGAAGGTTTTTGACGCGACCAGGAACAGTGTGGTTTCCGGGCTGAGATCTTTTACCGTTTCCGCGATATGCGTGCCGTCTACGTTAGAGACGAAATGCATATTCAGATGGTTTTTATACGGACGCAGCGCCTCGGTAACCATAAACGGCCCCAGATCGGAACCGCCGATACCAATATTGACCACGTCGGTGATAGCTTTACCGGTGTAGCCTTTCCACTCACCGCTGATGATGCGATCGGAGAACGACTTCATCTTCTCCAGCACCGCATTGACTTCCGGCATCACATCCTTGCCATCGACCATAATCGGCTTGTTGCTGCGGTTGCGCAGGGCAACGTGCAGCACGGCGCGATCTTCAGTGCGGTTAATTTTTTCCCCGGAGAACATGGATTTGATAGCATCCTGCAGCTCGGTTTCTTTCGCCAGAGCCTGCAGCTTGTCGAGCGTTTCGCTGGTGATGCGGTTTTTAGAGAAGTCCACCAGCATTTGATCGTCGAAGGTGGCGGAAAATTTGCTGAACCGATCGGCATCTTTCGCGAACAGGTCGGCAATCTCTACGTCTTTCATCTCTGCAAAATGCTGCTGCAGCGCTTGCCAGGCAGCGGTTTGTGTCGGATTGATATTTTTCATAGCAACACACTCTTTTTATTTAAGAACCGTAAAACAGACCGGGCGCCATGTTACCTGTTACGCGTTTTTCGCACGCCTTTCCCTGCAACAGGTGACGGCTATCAGAGGAGAAGTTTTCCTCTCTTTTGCCCGGGGCTATTTATAATTCAGGCGGCGGGGTGAAACCCGATGCGTTTCAGTATGACTATTCTTGCCCTTTAAAGGAAAAATTTTATGGAGCTTTCTGCGCCACTCCTGTTGGTTATCATTGGATTAAGCTCGCTCGTGGCCCAGTGGCTGGCCTGGTTGCTGCGTTTACCGGCCATTTTACCGCTGCTTGTTTTCGGCATTCTCCTGGGGCCGGTCGGTCATGTTTTGCAGCCGGATGCGCTGTTTGGCGCTCTGCTGTTCCCGCTGGTTTCTCTCTCGGTAGCGATCATTCTGTTTGAAGGCGCGTTGACGCTGCGTTTCGACGAGATCCGTGGATTGGGCAAGGTGGTGCGCAATCTGGTCACAATCGGCATGTTTATCACTTTTCTGGCTATCGGCCTCACCTGCTGGCTGCTGCTCGACTTCCCGCCCGAGCTGGCGGCGCTGGTCGGCGCCGTCACGGTCGTCACCGGCCCGACGGTTATCGCTCCGCTGATGCGCGTGGTGCGTCCGAATAAGGCAATTAATCAGATCCTGCGCTGGGAAGGCATTGTGATCGATCCGGTCGGCGCTATTTTCACGCTGCTGGTGTTTGAATTCATTGTGCTACAGCAAAAAGCGGAGTCGCTGACCCATCTCTTCTGGACGTTCGGCCTGACCGTGGTGGTCGGCACCGTCGGCGGCGCGCTGTTCGGCTGGCTGATGGGCGTCGCGCTGAAGCGCGTCTGGCTGCCGGGCTATCTGCAAAACTTTGCGGTGCTGGCCGTTACGCTGACCGCTTTCGGCGCGTCGAATGCTATTGCCGACGAGTCGGGCCTGCTGACCGTCACCGTGATGGGGATCTGGCTGGCCAACATGCGCGATGTGGATTTGAGCGAGATTATCGCCTTTAAGGAGGAGCTGTCGGCGCTGCTGATCTCCGCGCTGTTTATTATTCTGGCTGCCAGGCTGGATCTCGGCGCGCTGCTGGCGATGGGCTGGCCGCTGCTTGGCCTGCTGCTGGTGGTGCAGTTTATCGCTCGTCCGCTCTGTATCGCGCTCTCCACGTGGGGTTCCTCGCTCTCCTGGCGCGACAAGCTGCTGCTGAGCTGGATTTCGCCACGCGGCATCGTGGCGGCGGCAGTCAGCTCGCTGTTTGCGCTGACGCTGGAAAAAACCGGCTATGAAGGCGCCAGCCGGCTGGTGACCGTGGTGTTTGCGGTGATTATCGGCACCGTGGTGCTGCAAAGCCTGACCAGCTCGTTCCTCGCCCGTGCGCTGCGCGTGCAGCAACGGGAGCCGCGCGGTATCCTGATTATCGGCGCGAACAGCGTCGCCCGCGCGCTGGCTGCCGCGCTGCAAAAGCTGGATCTGCCCGTGCTGGTGACGGACAGCAGCTGGGAATATTATCGACTGGCCCGTATGGAAGGCATTCCCGCTTACTACGGCAACGCCTGGTCGGATCATGCCGAAAACTTCCTCGACCTTAGCGAAACGGCCCAGGTGCTTGCCCTGTCGCCCAATCGCCATCAAAATGCGCTGGCCGTTTACCATTTCAGCCATATTTTTGGTAACAACAACGTGGCGGCTATTCGTTCGGGCGCCGCGCTGAAAGGCCGCCGCGACAGTGAAAGCCCGCGCTTTCGCCGTCATGAAGTGCTGTTCAGCCAGGAGCATACCTATGCCCGCCTCAGCAGCCTGCTGGCGAAAGGCGGCGTAATCAAAGCGACGGGCCTGAATGAAAATTTCGGCTGGGAAGAGTATCTGGAAAAGAATCAGAACGCGCTGTTGCTCTTTGTGCAGGACGAACAGGGCAAGCTGAAAATAGGCGACGGCCAGCCGCCCGCGCTGCCCTGTACGGTGATCGCTCTGGTACAAAATGAATCATCGGCCAGTTCCGGGGATTGACAGCAAGGCAATAACCCGGTATTTCTGGGCGGCTAGCTGCGCATCTGATGCGCAGGCCAGAAGAGGCGCGTCGCCCAGGCAGTGTGTTGGAGGAACCGAATCCGTAGAAAACACATCAGGGGGAGCGACGCCGAGGTACAAACCATGCGGTATGGGGCGTATCGGCTACAGGGGCTGAATCCTCTGGGTTGTCACCACGATCGTCCGCCGGGCGGACGATTTGCAAGGTGGAGCGCTTCTGGGTGACTCGTAGTAATCCCTTTTCTACGTCTGCCCCGTTTCTGCTCTTCCCTTGTGCCAAGGCTGATAGATTTTAACCTGACACGAGGTATGTCAAGACATGTCCCAATCATTGATCGTGGCGAAGTTCGGCGGCACCAGCGTTGCCGATTACGCCGCCATGAACCGCAGCGCCGACGTGGTGCTGGCCGATCCGAATGTGCGCGTGGTGGTGCTTTCCGCCTCTGCGGGCGTCACCAACCTGTTGGTTTCCCTGGCGGAAGGCCTGGAGCAGGAGCAGCGTGCTTATCAACTGGATGAGATCCGCCGCATCCAGTACGCCATTGTTGACCAGCTGCCGCATTCTGAAGTGATTCGCGACGAAATCGATCGCGTGCTGGAAAACATCACCATGCTTTCCGAAGCCGCCGCGCTGGCTACCTCAACCGCGCTGACCGATGAGCTGGTCAGCCACGGCGAACTGATGTCCAGCCTGCTGTTTGTAGAGATCCTGCGCCAGCGCGAAGTGGCCTCCGAGTGGTTCGACGTGCGTAAAGTGATGCGCACCAACGACCGCTTTGGTCGCGCAGAGCCGGATGTCGCGCTGCTGGCGGAACTGACTCAGGCACAGCTGGCGCCGCGGCTGGGCGAAGCGCTGATCGTGACCCAGGGCTTTATCGGCAGCGAGCCGAAAGGCCGCACCACCACGCTGGGTCGCGGCGGCAGCGACTATACCGCCGCGCTGCTGGGCGAAGCGCTGCACGCAAGCCGTATCGACATCTGGACCGATGTACCGGGCATCTATACCACCGATCCGCGCGTGGTGCCGACGGCGAAACGCATTGATGAAATCACCTTTGGCGAAGCGGCGGAGATGGCGACGTTTGGTGCCAAGGTGCTGCATCCGGCCACGCTGTTGCCTGCCGTACGCAGCGATATTCCGGTGTTCGTCGGCTCCAGTAAGGATCCGGCCGCTGGCGGCACGCGCGTCTGCAACGAAACGCAGGATCCGCCGCTGTTCCGCGCGCTGGCCCTGCGCCGCAAACAGACGCTGCTGACGCTGCACAGCCTGAATATGCTGCACGCGCGCGGCTTTCTGGTTGAGGTTTTCACCATCCTCGCGCGCCATAATATCTCGGTCGATCTGATTACCACTTCGGAGGTAAGCGTTGCGCTGACGCTGGATACCACTGGCTCCACCTCCAACAGCGATGGCCTGCTGACTCAGGCGCTGCTGACCGAGCTCTCTTCGCTGTGCCGCGTAGAGGTAGAAGAGAATCTGGCGCTGGTGGCGCTGATCGGCAATCAGCTTTCCAAAGCCTGCGGCGTCGGCAAAGAGGTCTTCGGCGTGCTGGAGCCGTTTAACCTGCGCCTGATCTGCTATGGCGCAAGCAGCTATAACCTCTGCTTCCTGGTGCCGGGCAACGACGCCGAACAGGTGGTGCAGGCGCTGCATAAAAATCTGTTTGAGTAAGCGTGGAAGCCGGGCGGAAGCCCGGCTTCCAGATTGCTGACAAGCCTGCGGCGCCCTGCCGTTTTCGCAGCAGCAATGCCGCCTTTATCAGCCCAATGGTGGCCTGATAGCCTGAAGGCTTATTAGCAGCCTTGCCCGCTTTTTTACTTTTCTTGTTTTTCCCTTTCATCGCTTTACTCAGCGAGCGCTTATCTTTTGATCTGGCTCAAGCCAGTCGCTAATAAAGCCGCAGATCCGCCCGCAGACAGCATATTCTCCGTTCCGTTGATTTTCCGGTTGGACAAGCCAGGGATAATCGTGGCGTTAAATCAAATAATGGAGCAAAACATGCGTAGGTTAGTCGCTGAATCGCTGGGAACCTTTGTGCTGGTTCTCGGCGGCTGTGGTAGCGCGGTATTAGCCGCGGCTTTTCCCGAACTGGGAATTGGTTTTGTCGGCGTATCGCTGGCGTTTGGCCTGACCGTCCTGACGATGGCTTATGCCGTAGGGCATATCTCGGGCGGTCATTTTAATCCGGCGGTAACCATAGGCCTGTGGGCCGGCGGCCGTTTTCCCGCGTCGCAAATCCTTCCCTATGTGCTGGCGCAGGTTGTGGGCGGCGCGCTGGCGGCAGGCACGCTTTATCTGATCGCCAGCGGCAAAGCCTCTTTTGACGCGGCAGCCAGCGGTTTTGCCGCCAACGGCTACGGCGAGCATTCGCCCGGCGGTTTCTCTCTGCTGTCCGGCATGATTGCGGAAGCCGTGCTGACCGCTATTTTCCTGATCGTTATCCACGGCGCGACCGACAAACGCGCGCCGAAGGGCTTTGCGCCCATTGCTATCGGTCTGGCGCTGACCCTGATCCATTTGATCAGCATTCCGGTGACCAATACCTCGGTTAACCCGGCACGCAGTACCGCCGTGGCTATCTTCCAGGGCGGCTGGGCGCTGGATCAGCTATGGATGTTCTGGGCGATGCCGCTCGTCGGCGCGCTGGTTGGCGGCCTGATTTACCGCGTTCTGCTGGAGGAAAAAGCGTAACGCCTGCCTGGCGGGCCGCTGCTGGCCCGCCCTTTTCCTGCGTCTTTCCCGCCGCTGTCCGCTCGTCCTTCCTTTCCCATCGGCTAATGCTATGATTCGACGACCGCTTTTCCCCCGTTCCGGGAAAACGGCATTCTGTAATCACAACATAAAAAGGAAGTCTGGCTATGCTCGCCACCGTTACCCGACTGTTCCCGTTATGGGCAGTCCTGCTTTCCCTTGCTGCCTGGTACACGCCAACCCCCTTTCTGGGTATTGGCCCCTGGGTCACTTATTTGCTGATGCTGATTATGTTTGGTATGGGCGTCACGCTGAATATCAACGATTTCAAACGCGTGCTGACCCGACCGGCACCGGTTATCGCCGGCACGTTTTTGCACTATCTGGTGATGCCGCTCGCCGCCTGGGCGCTGGCAAAACTGTTTAAGATGCCGCCGGATCTGGCAGCGGGCATGATCCTGGTCGGCAGCGTCGCCAGCGGCACCGCTTCCAACGTGATGATCTATCTGGCTAAGGGCGACGTGGCGCTGTCGGTGACCATCTCGTCCGTCTCCGCACTGATAGGCGTGTTCGCCACGCCGCTGCTGACTAAGCTCTACGTGGATACGCATATTCAGGTGGATGTCGCCGGGATGCTGCTGAGCATCGTTAAAATCGTGGTGGTGCCGATTAGCATCGGGCTGATTGTCCATCACACGCTGCACGGCGTGGTGCGCCGCGTGGAGCCTTATCTGCCCGCTTTTTCCATGGTCTGCATTCTGCTGATTATTAGCGCCGTCGTAGCGGGCAGTCAGGGCTTTATCGGGTCGGTGGGGCTGGTGACGATAGCCGCAGTGATCCTGCATAACGCTATCGGCCTGCTGGGCGGCTATTGGGGCGGCAAGCTGTTTGGCTTCGATGAATCCACCTGCCGCACGCTGGCGCTGGAAGTGGGGATGCAAAACTCCGGGCTGGCGGCGACGCTGGGCAAGCTTTACTTCTCACCGCTGGCCGCGCTGCCGGGCGCGCTGTTCTCGGTCTGGCACAATCTTTCCGGCTCGCTGCTGGCGGGCTACTGGTCCAGCAAACCCATCAGCAAAAAATAGCGTTTCTCCCCCGCATTGTCGCGGGGGCTTGCGTTATTCCTCATCCCTGGGATCGTCAGGCTGCTCCAGCACGCTGTAGGCAACCGCGCAAAATAGCGAGTTCAACCTTTTCATATCGCCCAGCAGGCCCAGATGCAGCGAACTGGTTTCTATACTCTGCACGTTTTGCTGATGCAGACGATCGACATGCTTATGCGAATAGCGGCGAGTTGTAATGCGGAAACGGTGCTTGGCGCGCCGCAGCCGCTTAGCGCTGGTTACGTCATGTGATAAAAATACCGACAGGCTCAGACGCAGGTTGGCGTTGAGCTGCTCAAGCAGCGCATCCAGTTCCGCCAGGCCCTCCACCGAAAAAGCACGGCGCGCATTCAGCGATTTATCCACCACGTCGCCGCTCATGCGCTCCAGAATATCGCCCGCCATTTCCAGGTTCAGCGCCATTTCGATGATTTCCGCCCAGCGCCGCGAATCCTCTTCCGGGAGATCTTCTTTCGGCATCTGCGCCAGATAGAGTTTGATCGCGGTATAAAGTATGTCAACGTCGTCGTCCAGCCGCCGGATTTCCCTTTCCTCTCGCAGCTCGCCGTGCATCACTTTACTGAAGCTGGTCAGCATCTGTTCCAGCACGTCACCCATGCGCAGCGTCTCTCTTGAAGCGTTCGCCAGCGCCAGCGCGGGCGTATCCAGCGCGCTACTGTCCAGATGTTTCGGCTTCAGGCGCAAATCCGTTTCCGGCTCTTCACGAATAATTCGCTGGCACAGATCGGCCATCAAATCGGCGAAAGGCACCATCACCAGACAGCGGATCAGGTTGTAGAAGACGTGGAAAAAGATCACCAGCTCTTCGTCGTTAACCGGCAGCTTTTGCAGCCAGTCCGCCAGCAGATCGATGAAAGGCAGCACTATCAGCGAGCCGATAAATTTGAACAGCAGACTGCCCAGCGCCACCTGTTTCCCTGCGGCATTGGAGCCGCTGTTGTTCAGCATCGCCAGCAGGCCGCTGCCCAGATTCGCGCCGATCACCAGGCACAGCGCCACTTTAAAAGAGATAACGCCGGTCGCGGTGAGCGTGGCGGTGATCAGCACCGCCGCCAGACTCGAATAGCTGATAATGGCAAATACCGCGCCAATCAGCGAGTCCAGCATTACGTCGCCGGTGAGCGAAGAGAAGATTACCTTAACGCCTGCGGCCTGGGTGATTGGCGTCGCCGCCGCGACGATCAGCTGTAGCGCCAGCAGGATCAGCCCCAGCCCGATGCTGGCGCGGCCAAGCTGCCCGGCGCGCGTCTGTTTGCGTCCCAGGAAAAAGACCACGCCAAAGAAAATAAACAGCGGCGACAGCCAGGAAAGATCAAAGGTCAGGATGCGCGCCATGAGCGCCGTCCCCACGTCCGCGCCCAGTATGATCACCAGCGCGGGCGTCAGCGCCACCAGCTCCTGCGCCACAAACGAAGTCACCAGCAGCGTGGTGGCATTGCTGCTCTGCACCAGCGCGGTGACGCCGATGCCGGCCACAAAGGCCATCGGCTTTTTCGCCACGCTGCGGCTGAGCACGCGGCGGAGATCTGCGCCGTAAACTCGCATAATGCCGGTACGAACAATATGCGTTCCCCACACCAGCAGCGCTACGGCAGAAAGTAAATTAAGCAGGGTCAGCACCGATATTAACCTCACGGATTTTCACGAATAAAAGCTTTAGTCCTGATGAGCGACCGTCGCCTTAAGTTTAGTCGCTCTGGCGAAAAAGCTTTTTTATCAGCGTCATATTATTGAAATGGCATCGCGCGACTGGCGCTGGCTGAAGAGCAGGCGGGAGAAAAGCAGGGCAGATCCTGTTATCTGCCCTCGGCATTGGTCAGTCGGCGTCATAACCCAGGTTTGAGGCCAGCCAGCGCTCAACTTCGCTCACCGACATCCCTTTGCGCTGCGCATAATCTTCTACCTGATCGCGTTGCAGTTGAGCGACCGCAAAATATTTGCTTTGCGGATGGCTGAAGTACCAGCCGGAAACCGATGCGCCCGGCCACATGGCAAAAGATTCCGTCAGCCTCATGCCGGTATGGGTTTCAACATCCAGCAGCTGCCAGATGGTCGCCTTCTCGGTGTGTTCCGGACAGGCGGGATAGCCGGGCGCGGGACGAATGCCCTGATAGTTCTCACGGATCAGCTCTTCATTGCTCAGGTTTTCCGTAGGCGCAAAGCCCCAGATGACCTTACGAACTCGCTCATGCAGATATTCCGCGAACGCTTCCGCCAGACGATCTGCCAGCGCTTTCACCATGATTTTGTTGTAATCATCATGAGCGGCGTCATAGGCTTCCGCCAGCGAATCTTCCTCCAGGCCGCCGGTAACGGCGAACGCGCCCAGATAGTCGGCTTTGCGGCTGGCAGCCGGTGCCACAAAATCGGCCAGGCAGTAGTTCGCAAAGTCCGTTTTTTCCGTCTGCTGACGTAAGTGATGGCTTACTTGCAGAACGTCGCGGCGTGCTTCGTCGCGATAAATATGGATATCGTCGCCGACGCGGTTAGCCGGAAAAATGCCTACTACGCCGCGCGGTGTAAGCGCCTGCTTCGCGCTCAGCTCGTCCAGCATCGCGTTCGCATCGTCAAAAAGCCGTTTCGCCTCAACACCCACCACTTCGTCTTCCAGAATGCGGGGATATTTGCCAGCCAGCGACCAGGTCATAAAGAACGGCGTCCAGTCTATATAGTGCCGCAGCGTTTCGATGTTAGCGCTTACTTCGCTTATGCCCAGCCGGTGCGGCACGGGCGGCGTATAATCTTCCCAGTCCAGCGCCAGGGCATTAGCCCTTGCCGTCGCCAGCGAGACCGGCGGCGTGCGCGGCTTTTTACGACCGTGCTGGATGCGCACCGTTTCATACTCTTTACGCGTGCGGGCCACGAAATCGTCACGCTGCGTGGCGGAAAGCAGCGCTGAAACCACGCCAACCGTGCGCGAGGCGTTTTGCACATAGACCGTTGGGCCGCTATAGTTTTGCTCGATTTTAACGGCCGTATGCGCTTTGGACGTGGTTGCGCCGCCGATCAGCAGCGGCAGCGTAAAGCCCTGCCGCTCCATCTCTTTCGCCACGTTGACCATCTCGTCCAGCGACGGCGTAATCAGCCCCGACAGACCGATGATATCGGCATTTTGTTCTCTGGCGGTTTTAAGAATTTTATCGCCGGGCACCATCACGCCCAGATCGACGATTTCGTAGTTGTTGCATTGCAGCACCACGCCGACGATATTTTTACCAATGTCGTGAACATCGCCTTTTACCGTAGCGAGCACGATTTTGCCGTTGGTGCGGCCCTTCTCTTTGCTCGCCTCAATATAAGGCTCCAGATAAGCCACTGCCTGCTTCATTACGCGCGCGGATTTCACTACCTGCGGCAGGAACATTTTGCCTTCGCCAAACAGGTCGCCGACCACGTTCATGCCCGCCATCAGCGGCCCCTCGATTACTTCAATCGGGCGACTCGCCTTCTGGCGCGCGGCCTCGGTATCCTCTTCAATAAATTCGGTAATGCCTTTAACCAGCGAATACTCCAGCCGCTTTTCCACTTCCCAGCTGCGCCATTCTGCCTGCGGCTTGTTTCCGTCGTCCGCCTTGCTGCCACGATATTTTTCCGCCAGCGTCAGCAGCCGCTCGGTGCTGTCTTCACGCCGGTTAAGCACCACGTCTTCTACCGCGTCGCGCAGATCTGGCGCCAGGTCGTCATAGATGGCCAGCTGACCGGCATTGACGATCCCCATATCCATACCGTTGCGAATAGCGTAATAAAGGAAAACCGCGTGGATAGCTTCACGTACCGGATCGTTGCCGCGAAAGGAAAAGGAGACGTTGGAGACGCCGCCTGAAATCATCGCGTGCGGCAGCTCTCGCTTGATATCTTCACAGGCGCCGATGAAATCCATCGCGTAGTTGTTGTGCTCTTCAATGCCGGTAGCGACCGCAAAGATGTTGGGGTCGAAAATGATATCTTCCGGCGGGAAGCCAACCTCTTCCGTCAGGATCTGATAGGCACGACGGCAGATAGCGATTTTGCGTTCGCGGGTATCCGCCTGGCCGATCTCATCAAACGCCATCACAACCATTGCCGCGCCGTAGCGCCGCACCAGACGGGCATGATGAATAAAGGCTTCGATGCCTTCCTTCATCGAAATGGAGTTAACGATGCCTTTGCCCTGAATACACTGCAGGCCTTTTTCAATCACTTCCCATTTGGAGGAGTCGATCATCACCGGCACGCGCGCAATATCCGGCTCACCGGCAATCAGGTTCAGGAAGCGTACCATCGCCGCCTCCGCATCCAGCATCCCCTCGTCCATATTGATATCAACGATCTGCGCGCCGCTTTCCACCTGCTGCAACGCCACTTCCAGCGCCTCGCTGTACTTCTCTTCTTTGATCAGACGCTTGAATTTTGCCGAGCCGGTAACGTTGGTGCGCTCGCCGACGTTGACGAACAGCGTTTCAGCGCTGATGTTCAGTGGTTCAAGACCGGAAAGACGACAGGCCACGGGCAGATCCGGCCGCTGGCGAGGCGTAACGCCCTCTACCGCGGCGGCCATTGCGGCAATATGTGCTGGCGTAGTACCGCAGCAGCCGCCGACGATATTTAAAAAGCCCGATCGCGCCCATTCACCTATCTGCTCCGCCATAATGTCCGCGTCCAGATCGTATTCACCAAAGGCGTTAGGCAGGCCCGCATTGGGGTGCGCGGTCACGTAGCTTTCCGCAATGCGCGACAGCTCCGCCACGTACTGACGCAGCTCGTCCGGCCCCAGCGCGCAGTTCAGGCCGAACGACAGCGGCTGCGCATGACGCAGCGAATTATAAAAAGCTTCGGTAGTCTGTCCCGAAAGCGTACGGCCGGATGCATCGGTAATGGTGCCGGAAATCATCAGAGGCAGCGTAATGCCCTGCTCGTCAAATTCGCTTTTTATCGCGAAAATGGCCGCTTTGGCATTTAACGTATCGAAAATGGTTTCGATCATAATAATATCAACGCCGCCCGCCATCAGTGCCTTTGTTGATTCACGGTAGGCTTCGACCAGCTGATTGAAAGTGATATTACGGAAGGCAGGATCGTTAACGTCCGGCGAAATCGAGCAGGTGCGGTTAGTTGGCCCTAAAACGCCTGCAACATAGCGTGGTTTTTCTGGCGTGCGGGCCGTCCAGGCATCGGCGCACTCACGGGCCAGCTTTGCGGCGGCAAAGTTGATTTCCGCCGACAGCGAGGCCATATGGTAATCCGCCATCGCAACAGGGGTGGCGTTGAACGTGTTGGTTTCCAGAATATCTGCGCCCGCCTGTAGATAGGCGTGGTGAATGTCGCTTATCACATCAGGCCGCGTCAGCACCAGCAGGTCGTTATTACCCTTTAAATCGCTCTGCCAGTCGGCAAACCGCTCGCCGCGAAAATCCTCTTCGCTCAGACGATAGCTCTGGATCATGGTGCCCATGCCGCCATCCAGCACCATGATGCGTTTTGCCAGCTGCTGATGCAGCGCTTCTGTTCTGTTGCCCACTGTTGCCTCTTTCTCACCTGCGGCACGATGCCGGCAATCCATACTGGCACAAGTTTTCATCACGTAGAAGCATCCGACTGGCGGTCTGGCAAAACGCCCTGCGCTACTATTCCAGCGTTGGGTTCATATGACGCAGATCGAACGGCGTGATCTGGTAAACGTAGTAGTTCAGCCAGTTTGAAAACAGCAGGTTGCCGTGGCTGCGCCAGCTGGCTCGAGGCGGCAGTTCCGGGTTGTCCTGTGGGAAGTAATTACAGGGTACCTCCGGATGCAGCCCGGCTTCGTAGTCACGATGGTATTCGCCGGACAGCGTCAGCGCATCGTATTCCGGATGGCCGGTGACGAAAGCCAGACGCTTGTCTTTGCTGGCGAACAGGTAAGCGCCCGTCTCTTCTGATTCGGCAAAAATTTCCAGATCCGTGTAATCGCGCAGCAGGTGCGTCGGGAAATCCGCATAGCGTGAATGCGGCGCCAGAAAAGTATCGTCGAAGCCACGCGTTAACAGAGCGTGCGGATGCAGAATACGATGCTCATAAACGCCCGATAATTTTTTATCACGCGTTTGTTTAGGGATGCCGTACAGGATATTCAAAGCAGCCTGCACCGCCCAGCAAACAAAAAGCGTGGAGGTAACGTGCTCTTTAGCCCAGTGGAGAACGCGCTGGATCTGCGGCCAGTACGCCACATCGTTAAAATCCACCAGGCCCAGCGGTGCCCCGGTAACGATCAGACCATCGTAGTTATTGTCCTGAATATCCTCAAAATTACAGTAAAAGTTGTTCAGGTGCTCCACAGGCGTATTGCGTGACTCGCGGCTGTCGACGCGCAGAAGTTGAATATCTATTTGCAACGGCGAGTTAGAAAGCAGGCGTAAAAACTGGTTCTCCGTCTCGATTTTTTTAGGCATCAGATTCAAAACCAGCACTTTTAACGGGCGGATTTCCTGAGTGCTGGCCCTTGTAGAGGTCATCACAAATACATTTTCATTACGCAGAAAATTCACGGCTGGTAATTCATCGGGTACCCTAATCGGCATCGTTTACTTCCTCGGCTAACCATTTATACGTTTAGACATCCAGACAGCCAAAGATAGCGGGTCAGGCGCTGAAAGTCGAGATGAGATGAAGTAGTTGAAAATGTTTCATCACAGACGCAAAGGTTAAAGAATATACCGGATGACGGAAATATAAGCGTAAAAAGGGAATGCCAGGCAGGAAGTGAGAGGGGAATAAAGCCTGTAGCTCTTGAATCGGTTACTAAAAAGTTTCCCGGCCCACCAACGCAAAAAACCCCGACCGTGAGGTCGGGGCTGTTGCAATTTGATGCCTGGCAGTTCCCTACTCTCGCATGGGGAGGCCCCACACTACCATCGGCGCTACGGCGTTTCACTTCTGAGTTCGGCATGGGGTCAGGTGGGACCACCGCGCTAAAGC